>DUUU01000205.1 GCA_012841485.1 Armatimonadota bacterium | reverse complement strand
CTACGGCCTGCGAACCGTGGTGCTGCGCCAGTCGTGCATCTATGGCACCCGCCAGCTGGGGGTGGAGGATCAGGGCTGGGTGGCGTGGTTCCTGGCCGCCACGCTCCTCGACCGGCCGATCACCCTCTATGGCGATGGGAAGCAGGTGCGCGATCTCCTCTTCGTGGATGACCTCGTGGAGCTCTACGAGCGCGTGGTCGAGCGGATCGACCGCGTTTCGGGCGAGGTGTTCAACGTGGGTGGCGGGCCGGCCAACCAGCTCTCGCTGCTCCAGTGTCTGGAGCAGATCCGAAAGGTGACGGGCAAGGAGCCTGCCATCTCCTTCGCGCCCTGGCGTCCGGGCGACCAACGCGTCTTCATCGCCGATGTGCGGAGGGCATCAGACCTGGTCGGCTGGCAGCCGAAAACCGGCGTGGCGGCCGGCATCGCCGCGCTCTACGAGTGGGCAAGCCAGAATCGCGACCTGTTGGCCAGCGTTCTATCGGAGCCCTCACCGGGAAGACCCGGCAGCATGGGAAGGAATTGAGGAATGACAGGCAAGCTGAGAGCCGCCCTCCTGGCGGCGAGCATCATCCAGGGCATGGCGGCATGCGCGGCGCCGGCGGCTTCCCAAGCGACCGCCCCCCCGCCCATCAGCCTCTCGGGATCCTCCGGGCTGGTCCGCATCCCATCCGCGGATGTGCTCCCCTACGGGGACTACAGCTTGGGCGTGAACTTCCTGGAGGCCAAGTACCGTTCGTATTGGGCCTCCGACACCATGCTCCACTTCGCATCCGTCGCTGTCTTCCCACGCGTGGAGGTCACTGCCCGGATCACCAACATTGACGGCCGGTTGGGCGTTCAGTATTACGACCTGTTACCTGGGCAGGCCTACGGCGGATGGAACTTCGACCGGGCGTTTGGCGTCCACGTGCAGCTCCTGAAGCAATCAGAGCGCCTGCCCCTGTCGCTAGCAGTCGGTGATCAGGATGTGACAGGCAACACGGCGTTCGGGGCGCGTTACCTCGTGGCCAGCCACCGGCAGCCACGGTATGGTATCCATCTCGGCACCGGCGACGGGTTCCTGGGAACGCTGTTCGCAGGTGTCGACTATCAGCCCCATCCCAAGGTGCGGATCGCCATTGACCACGACGGCAACCGGGCCAACATCGGGTGCACGATTCAGATCCAGCGTCTCCTGCTGATGCCGACGCTATCAGGCTTCCGCTCCTTCGGTGGAGGGATTGCGTACTGGCAACGGATGTAGGAAACGCACAGCCACTCGGAGGTCGCGGCATGGAGGGGCGTCCAGCAGGCCTGCTCGACGCGCGCAACCGCGCGCTGAAGCGGATGATCGACTACCTGCTCGGGCTTCCGGCGTTCCTCCTGAGTCTGCCTGTCATCGCGTTCTTCGCCCTCTGGATCAAAGCCACGGGCCATGGCTCTGCCTTCTATTCGCAGGAGCGCGAAGGCATTGACGGCACTCGAATCCGCGTCTGGAAACTGCGGACGATGTATCCGGATGCCGAGGAGACGCTGCAGCGCTACCTCGACGAAAACCCGGCGGCGCACGCCGAGTGGCGGCACTTCTACAAGCTCCGGCATGACCCGAGGGTGCTCCCCGGCCTCGGGCACTTCCTGCGGCGAACCAGTCTCGACGAGCTGCCCCAGCTCTGGAACGTCCTCCGAGGCGAGATGAGCCTGGTGGGCCCCCGCCCCTACCCCGACTACCACCTCGATCGTTTCCCCCCCGAGTTCCGGGCGCTCCGGCGCAGCGTTCTGCCCGGCATCACCGGGCTCTGGCAGGTGACCACCCGGAGCGAGGGCGGCCTGGATGTCCAGGAGGTCCTCGACACGCGCTACATCCTGGGCTGGTCGCTCTGGCTCGATCTGAGCATCCTCCTGCGCACGATACCCTGCGTCATAAGCCGACGCGGCGCGCGCTGAGCCCCCGCGCTGCAGCCCTCCACATTCCCCCTGACCGGTACGACCTCACCTTGCCACGCACCCACGGTCCCCCGATCCGGCCCGCGCGCACGCACCCCGTGGCCCAGCCCCTCTCCCCCACGTCTTGTACCGCCCCGCACCCGGGCCGCCGGCGCGGCATGCCGCTCGTCTTCCATGCGGAGCAGGAGGATACCCTCGGAGAGCGAAGCATACAATGGCGAGATGCCCGCGCCTGACCCCATGCCCCCGGCCGACGCGGATGACACTCGACCGCGTAAACTGAGGGGAGCCGGGCACTAGCCACGGCCCTGACAGAGGAACCCTTCTCCATGGAGTATCAAAGCCAGAGCAGCACCGTGGATAGCACGGAAGTCGAGGACACAGCGGTGATGACGAGCGTTGGGCACACCAGCCGGCGCACCGTTCTGGACAGGGCAGCGGCCCGTTCGCGACCAAGTTGCACCACGCTGTTGCTGGTTCTATCGGACCTGCTGGCGCTGCTGCTTGCCTGGGGGATCAGCGTTGCCATAGGGCTGCTCTTCCAGCCGTCTATTGCCTCCCATGCCTGCTGGGGCGCGTGGCCTCTCTTCGCCCTCTTCCCACTGGTGTATCTCCTGTCCGGCCTCTACCCGGCCGTGGGCCTCTGCCCGCCAGAGGAGCTGAAGCGCCTCTCTCTCACGACGACGTGGGGCTATTTGGCGGTCGGGGGCTTCGCGTTTGTCCTGCATCTCGGTAGCACTCTCTCCCGGCCGGTCCTCATCGGCGCCTGGATCCTCTCTCTGATCCTGGTGCCGCTGATCCGCGCCCTGGCGCGGGAGATGTGGGCCGCGCGGGGGTGGTGGGGCCATTCCGCGCTCATCCTCGGGGCCGGGCGCACCGGGGCACTGGTGATCGACGCGCTGCGCCGCTTTCCCGGCCTGGGCCTGAACCCCGTCTGCGTGCTGGACGACGATCCATCCAAGTGGGGCGAGCTCGACGGGGTGCCCGTCGGAGGCGACCTCGAGCTTGCCCCCGAGTTCAGCCGCAAGCTGGGGATTCGCTACGCCATCGTCGCAATGCCAGGTGTCGAATGCAAGCAGCTATCGAGGATCATCGCGCGCCAGGCTCGCCATTTCCCCCATCTGATCGTCATCCCGGACCTGTTCGGCTTCTCCACCATGTGGATTCTCGGCAGGGACCTGGGAGGCATCCTCAGTCTGGAAATGCGCCAGCGCCTGCTGATGCCCATCCCCCGGATGGTCAAGCGCTTGATGGACACCAGTCTTGGGTTCATCGCTAGCGTGCTCCTGCTGCCGCTGATCCTGTTGCTCGCGCTGCTCATCCGGCTGGAATCTCCCGGGGCACCCTTCTACGGGCACACGCGCATCGGCCGCGGCGGGCGCCGGTTCCGGGCCTGGAAGCTCCGAACCATGGTCCAGAACGCCGACCAGGTGCTCGAGCAGCACCTGGAGCAACACCCGGAACTCCGGCAGGAGTGGGAAGAGCTGCAGAAGCTGCGCGATGACCCGCGCATCACGCGGGTGGGCCGCTGGCTGCGGAAGACCAGCCTGGACGAACTGCCCCAGTTATGGAACGTGCTGGTAGGCGAGATGAGCCTCGTGGGGCCGCGCCCCATCGTCGAGAACGAGATCGCGCGCTATGGCGATCTCTTCGATACCTACCTCCAGGTGCGGCCCGGCCTGACGGGCCTCTGGCAGGTCTCCGGGCGCAACGACACAACTTACGAGGAGCGCGTCCGGCTGGATGCCTACTACGTCCGCAACTGGTCGCCGTGGCTCGATATCTACATCCTGGCGCGAACGGTACTCGTGGTGTTTGGGCGGAAAGGGGCCTACTGAGGCGAGTCCAACCTCGCGCAGGCGTACTGCCCCGGTACTCTGCGGGCCGAAGCCACGAACCCCGGCGTGCTGCCGCCTCCGGTAGTATCAGGATTTGTGCGGATCTTCAGGGCACGGCGGCAAGTCGAGCATCGACATATCCGTCTGGCGGGCGGCGCGGCGCATGGCAGGCATCGCCCGCTTTACCTCGGGGGCCCAGGCCACGCTCCTCTTGCGCGCCTTGACTTCCCATTGCCCTGGAGCGTATAATAGCCATAACAGATGAGTTTGCACGCCCCAGATCAGGGGCCAAGGGGTTTCAGCACTTGCACGAGAGGCTGCGCGTGGGCGGACGCTACTGGTTACCTCCGCTCTTATGGACGGTCCTGGTTCTTGCCTTTTCCACCGCATCCTTCTCTGGCGAGCAGACCGGTGGGGTTCTGGAGCGCGTGCTGGGCCTCTTGTGGCCGGCCGGGCTCCACCCACGGCAGATAGAGTGGGTCCACCTCGGCATTCGCAAGCTGGCCCACTTCCTGGAGTACGCCGGCCTCGCGTTTCTGTGGTCACGCGGGTTTGCCCGCGCAGCCGGCTATCCGGCGCCGGCTGCCTTCCGCAAGGCGTTGATCGCAAGCGCCGTGACGGCGGTGATCGACGAGCTGCATCAGGCGACGTGTCCGGAGCGCACGGGCGCCCTGGCGGACGTGCTTCTGGATTGCATGGGCGCGGTGGGTGGCGGGGTCATGTATCACGTTTGGGAAAGGAGGCGCGCCAAGTGCCCAACATCGGATTCCCTGAACTCATCGTCCTCCTGGTAATCGTCCTCCTGCTCTTCGGCCCGAAGAAGCTCCCGGATTTCGCGAAATCCATGGGGCAGGCGATTCGCGAATTCCGCAAGGCGTCTCAGGAGGTGGTGGACGACATTCGGAAGGCGGCTGACGAGACGCCAGCAGCCTCCGAAGCTGACCAGAACGCGGCTTACGCCCAGACGGCGGCATCTGAGGTTGAGCGTCCCGCGGCGGAGCCGAGCCGCAAGCAGCTATGAACAGACCGCTCGCGATCCGCCCGCTGACGCTGCTGGCCATCCTCGCCGCCTTCTACTTGGGCGGTCTCCTTGCGCCAGCGCGCCGGCACACAGAGGACCAGGTGCCCCCTGCCCCGGCACCCGTCGCCACGGCACAGGCGGTCGCCGCGCCTTCGGCGATAGCCCGCAACGACGCCATCGCGGACGCCGCGGAGAAGGCGGGCCCGGCCGTGGTGCGCATCGACACCCTGACCGTGCAGCGCGACCCCTGGGAAGAGCTGTTCGGACCCGACCCCTTCTTTGGCCCACGGGATCGGGTGAGCAGCGGCACGGGTTCTGGCGTCCTCATCTCGCCCGAGGGCTACATCCTGACCAACGAGCACGTCATCTCCGGGGCAAGCCAGATCACCGTATGGCTGGCAGATGGACGCCAACTCAAGGGAGAGGTCGTAGGAGGTGATTCGCCCTCGGATCTGGCCGTCGTGAAGATTCCGCCTAAGGACCTGCCGACGCCGCCGCGCATCTCCACGGCGCCGCTTCGCCCGGGCCAATGGGCCATCGCCATCGGGAATCCCTTCGGCCTGGAACATACCGTGACCCTGGGGGTGATCAGTGCCACGAAACGCCCGATGCAGATTGAGAATCGCACCTACGACAACCTGATCCAGACGGATTGTGCCATCAACCCCGGCAACTCCGGCGGGCCGTTGATTGACATCAACGGCGATGTGATCGGGATCAACACGGCGATTCTGGCCAATGGGCAAGGCCTCGGCTTCGCCATTCCAATCGGTTTTGCCAAGAGCGTCGCCGACGAGCTCATCCGCTATGGCAAGGTGAAACGCCCCTGGACCGGCCTCTACGTGCGCACGATCACGCCCGGGTTGGCGGCGCGCCTCGGCCGGCGCGACACACGCGGGGCGCTCGTCATCGGGATCATTCGCAACAGCCCGGCGCACGCGGCCGGCCTCCGCCGCGGCGACATTATCCTGAAGGTCGATGGCCGCGACGTCACCAACGGCGACAATTTGATGCTCGACCTGAAGAAGCGCCGGATCGGTGACCAGGTGAAGCTGCTCATCGAGCGCGATGGCTATACGGGCACCACGGAGATGGAGATCGGCGAGGCACCCTGACGGCCGGCTCCATCCGAGGGGATGCCCTCCCCGTACACAACCAGGCCCCGCGTCCTTGGAAGGATGCGGGGCCTGACTCTTCTTGGTGGACGGCGAGACCGCCGTTACTTATCGGCGATGCGCGCGGCGGCAGCCGTATCGATCCGCAGTCCCGGTCCCATGGTCGTGGAGATCACGATCTGCTGCAGGTAGTGCCCCTTGGCAGCAGCGGGTCGCGCCTTGAGAATGGCGCCAATCGCTGCGGAGAAGTTCTCGCGGATCTGATCGACGGTGTAGCTCGCCTTGCCAATCGGCATATGGATGATACCCGTCTTCTCCACCTTGAACTCGACACGCCCGCCCGTCTTCACCTCACGCACGGCGCGCGCGATATCCGGGGTGACGGTGCCCGCCTTCGGATTTGGCATGCGCTGCGTGAGCACGCGGCCCAGACGCCCCACGATGCCCATCACATCCGGGGTGGCCAGGAAGACATCGAACTCCTTGTCCGCGCCGGCCTGGATCTTGGCCACCAGGTCCTCGGCACCGACGGCATCGGCGCCGGCTTCCTCCGCGGCCTGCGCGTTCTCGCCACGCGCAAAGACGGCCACGCGGCGCTTCTTGCCCGAGCCATGCGGCAGCGGAGTGACGCCACGCACCATCTGGTCGCCATGCCGGGGGTCCACGCCCAGCTTCACCGCCAGATCGACGGTCTCATCGAACTTGGCATTGGCAATCTTCTTTACGGTTTCGATCGCCTCCAGCGGGTCATAGAGACGGCTCTTATCGATCTGGGCCGCCGACTCCTGGTAGCGCTTCGTCCTATTAGGCATTCTCGGTTTCCTCCCGTGGTGGCTGTCGGGAACCGGGATCCGGCTCCCTCCCACAAGCAGTCGCAACAGGGCCGCTCTCTACATGGCGGCCACACCAACCTACGCCACGATCTCGATTCCCATGGAACGCGCGGTGCCCTCGATGATGTTCATCGCGGCTTCCACGTCGTTGGCGTTCAAGTCCTGCAGCTTCATCGTCGCGATTTCCCGCACCTGGTCCTTGGTGACCTGCGCGACCTTCCGGCGGTTCGGCTCGCCGGATCCCTTGTCGATGCCCGCGGCCTTGCGCAGCAGATCCGCTGCGGGCGGCGTCTTGGTGATAAAGGTGAAGGTCCGGTCTTCAAAGACCGTGATCTCCACCGGGATGATCGTGCCTACCTGATCCGCGGTGCGGGCATTATACTGCTTCACGAACTCCATGATGTTGATGCCGTACTGGGCAAGCGACGGACCCACGGGTGGGCCGGGCATCGCTTTGCCAGCCGGTATCTGGAGCTTCGCTATCGCCATGACCTTCTTCGCCACTGCTCTCTCCCTACCGAAATACGATCCCCCAGGGGAGTGGGGAACCGCACCTGGTGTTTCACACCATTTTTTCGACCTGAACGAAGTCCAACTCCACGGGCGTTTCCCTTCCGAAGATGGAGATCATCACCCGCAGCTTCTCCTTGGGAAGGTTGACTTCATCTACCTTGCCGATGCTCTCGGAGAATGGTCCCGACACCACGCGCACGGTGTCGCCCTTGATGTAGCTGATGCGTGGCTTAGGCTTCTCTCCCTCAAGGGCTTCCAGGATCTCGTTGATCTCCTGGTTCCTGAGGGGCACCGGCATGTCGCCTGAGCTGATGAAGCCCGTGACTCCTGCAGTCTCGCGAACAACGTGCCACACCTCGGGGTCGTAGATCATCTCGATGAGCACATATCCGGGGAAAATCTTGCGCTTGGTGGAGCGCTTCTTCCCTCCACGGACCTCATACTCTTCCTGGGTGGGCACCAACACCCGAAAGATTCGATCCGACAACCCCAGCGCCTGCACGCGGCGGTCCAGATTCGCCTTGACCTTATGCTCCTGACCGGCGTACGTATGAACGGCATACCAAGACTTCTCCATCGCTTCAGGCGCTCACGCCTTGTGAGCCCTCTGCCACCTCCCTTCTCTGATAGCGCTCGAGACCAAACTGAGGGGTATCGCGGGCCTGGCGAGGGCCGTGGCCGCTCCCCTTCCATTGCCTGCCGGCGACGTGCCGCCCCAGATGAGAACGTGGCCGTCCTGGGGCAGGGCCCGGCGTGCTGCTTGCCTACACTCCCAGGCGGAAGACAAAGTCCGAAATCCTGGAGAGCACCGCGTCGAGCAATCCAACATAGATTCCCACGGCAATAATGGCGATAATCACCATCACCGTGAAGCCGTATAGCTCTTCACGATTGGGCCACTGGACCTTCTTCAGCTCGCCCCACACCTCGCTCAGAAACCGGCCTGCACCCTGGAAGCGATTCCGCTGCTTAATATCGGTTGCCATATTAGCCCTCAACAGCGTGTACGGCGCACCGACACGCCAGATAGAATAGACACGGGGGGTTGGAGCGCCGTAGCCCTGGGAATGGGCAACCACGACACGGTTGCCGGGGGCTACAAACGCCTGCGGAGGAGAAGCGAGCTTCTCCTCCGCAGAGAGACCACCCCTGCGCCGATGACGTCCATTATAGCACCCGGCATGAGGGGAGTCAACACGAAGCAGTGGCAGGGGCGACAGGACTCGAACCTGCGACACCCGGTTTTGGAGACCGGTGCTCTGCCAGCTGAGCTACGCCCCTACACAACTTCGCACCAGGCACGAACAAGCAACCTCAACGGGAGACGATCCGCTACTTCGCCTCGCGGTGCTGAGTATGCGTGCGGCAGCGCGGGCAGAACTTCTTCAGCTCAATGCGCTGAGGATCGTTCTGCTTGTTCTTCGTGGTTGAGTAATTCCTGGACTTGCAGTCATTGCAAGCCATCGTGATAATGATCCGCGCTTCCTTCCTCACGACTCACCTCTCTGTAACCGGGCTCGCCACTAGCCACGAGAACCCGGGTCAAGAAACGCTGGGGGAACCAGCCCCCTTATGGATCCTGGTTCCCCTCTCACAATCGCTGGAGCCCTCGACCAGAATCGAACTGGTGACCCCATTCCTACCAAGAATGTGCTCTGCCGACTGAGCTACGAGGGCGTATCCGTAACCGCCTATCGCGTTACGGTCAGATTATACCAGAATGCCCCGACGGTGTCAACAGGTACTCGAAGGGTTCCAGGGTCATTTCATTCAGAGGAAAAGTGGGTATAAGCGCTTGGTGACCCCGCGAGTCCGTGCTGATCAGGGAGGAGACCATGGGTGGCAGTGGGGAGTGGCCTCCCGGATCCCTGGCGGAGGCCTT
>DUUU01000204.1 GCA_012841485.1 Armatimonadota bacterium | reverse complement strand
GACTTCCTGGCGAACAGAAGTACCGAAAGCTGAGAGCCTGCGTGGCAGTTACGCGCAGCCGCGCCTCAACATGGCTGGCAGTAGGTCTGCCGGTCCTATGGAGGTAGTGGAGATGTTACCCTCTGTGTCAGCGCCGGCGCGCGTGCTGATCGTTGACAAAGATCCTGTGCTGCTAGAAGAGTTGCGAATGGCGACTCACTCGGAAGGATGGGTTTGTGCCACCGCCCGGGGCGTTGGCGCGGCGCTGGCCGTTGCCACCGAGCACCGGCCCCAGGTAGCGGTCGTCGCCTACATCCTGCCGGATGGGAATGCCAACGACCTGATCTGCGAACTGCGGCGCCGGAACCCCAGTGTGCTTTCGATCCTGATGGCCGACCGGCCGGATCTGGAGAACGCCATCGGCGAGGTGAGCGCGCGTGCCTTTGCCTATCTGATCAAGCCTTTCCCGCCGTTGCAGCTCAACGCATTGATCCGCTCTGCCGTGGAGACGACCCGGCTGCGCGAGGAGCTCCAGGAGGAGATCATCCGCATCGCCCAGATGCAGGCGATCCTGGAGACAGTACGCCTGATGCAGGACTGCATCAACAACCCCTTGCAGGGAATCATGGCCAATGCCGAACTGATGCAGATGGTGGAGCCCGACCTCTCGCCGCGCGCGAGGGAGATCCTCGGCAAGGTGACGCGGGGGTGCGAAGCCGTAGGGGATATCATCCATCGGCTGGCATGGGTGCTTTCCGACTGCGTGCTCTCGGGCGAAGGGAACCTGGCATCAAACACGGATGGCTTGCTGGGGGTCCTCCGCGGGTGTCATGCTCGTGGCTGCAGGGCCCGCGTTGCACCCGGACCAGTGCCCCAGGCCAAGACGCCCGGCGAAGAGCGACGCCGCGAACCCAGGTACTGCTGCACCACCCTCATGCTGTCGGCACCGGTTGATGGCGCCACCCGATGGGTTTTGGTAGATAACATCAGCACTGGTGGCGTCGGGCTGCGCTTGCTGAGCGGCGATTTGCTCCCCTCGAGATTTCATGCACGCCTTTGGAACCTTGAATCGCGCGAATCCATACCGGTTGATGTGGAAGTGCGTTGGGTGAGGGCCGGCGATCCTACGCCCGCTGGTTTGCGTTTTGTGAAGGAGGATGCCCACGAGTTTCTGAAAGGCATGCTGTCGCGCATCCATGATCCATCGGGCGCCAAGGAGACGAGGGAGGCATGCAATGGCTGCTCCTGATTTCTATTTCGCCATCAACGCGACCTTTCGCTTCATCGAGGAACGGTGGGGCGAAGAGGCTTTGAACCGCTACTGGGATGCCATGGGCCGCGGCTACTACGCGCCCCTCTCCGCCCGCTTTCGCTCGGGGGGGCTGGCGGCGGTTGAGGGGTATTGGCGGGCTTTCTTCGCTGAAGAGCCTGGCGGTGCGGTGGAGGTGCGGCGCGAAGGCGACCGCGTGGCCATTCGCGTGCGAAGGTGCCCGGCCCTTCAGCACCTGCGCGGCCACGGGCGCGAGGTGCTGCCCCGCTATTGCCAGCATTGCCGCGTGGTCTCCAGGGTAATCGCCGAGAACGCCGGGCTCTCCTTCGCGATGGAGGGGGGAGACGGCGCCTGCGAGCAGTGGTGGATGGATGAAGGGGAGGGAAGGCCATGATCGGATGCCAGGATTTCTGCGGCCATTACGACTGGACCTTTGAGTACCTCTACCGGGAGTATGGCGAGGAGGCGTTGCGCGATTATTGGGAGCAGGCGATCTCTCGCGACTCGCAGCAGCACGCGCGCGCCCTCATCAGCGAGAAGGGCTTCCAGGGAATGTCCGAGTATTGGGGGCACACCCTCGCCGAAGAGGAGGCGGGCTACGTCTCCACCGAGGCGGAAGGCCTATACCGCATCGATATGTACCGGTGCCCCTCGCTTGGTTTCCTCCTGGAGCATGGGCTGAGGCACTACCACGATTATTGCGAGCACTGCATGGGGTGGATCGCGCCGATCATGGCCGAGAACGGCTTTTCCATCGACCATGCCCATAACCACCGCGGCCAGTGCTGGTGGGAGATCCGCCGCGCTGCCGATTCGAGGGGGCCATCCTCGCCCGGCGAAGTGGCGGGTGATCAGGATGTGCGCCGCCGTGACGATTGGTCTGCTGGCGAGGAGCACCTCTTTCTCCGCTCCAGGCGGGCTGTCTCCGGGCCCGCGTGAACCTGCCGCGGTGTCCATGCCCTGCGCTGGCCTGGGTGGGAAGGCATCAGGCTGATTCCTCGCGGCCTTCCATGAAACGGCGCAACTCCAGTTCGAGGTAGTAAGCCAGGAGGAGCCGGAGGAGAATGACGCTGGCCACCTGGCCCAGGTGGCTCCAGGTGGGTGCAATGGCCGTCATCAGGACATCCGAGGCCACCAGAAAATCGAGCCCGAGGACGATTGACCTGCCGAAGCTGATGCGGTCGTCAGGGGAGACCCTTCCCCGGCTCCAATGCCGTGCCCATCGGTAGAGCGTCTGGGTGATGCCCGTCAGGATGACGACCGCCGCGCCTGCTTCCGCGAAGCGAGTCACGAACTCCAGCAGGATATCGACATAGTACCCCATCACCCTGGCGCCTCTCCCCGTCGGCGGGAGTTTACCCGGCCGTGCGGAAGACGAACCCCCAAGGGAAAGCGCGCGCTTGCGACGAACCCCCTACCGTTACGGGCTGCACCGCTGGGCTGCCTGTCGCGTTTGGTGAGGTGTGCTGAGGGAGGAGTGATGGTGCCGCGAGAGAAGGCGCTCGAAGGGGCGGAGAGGGTCGTGCGCGCCGAGGAGTTCGCGCGTACGAACCTCCGCGTGGATCGCACGGAATGGGGGGATCACCAACCGGTGCTCCTCGACCAGGGGGAGTATCCGAACTTCGCCGAATACGATTTTCGCGTGGATGAAGCAGGGCTGTTTGAGCTCCATGCGCTTTACGCCGCCGACCAATCGCGCCCGGTGGAGGTCTACGTCGATGGTCGCCGCGTGGTGCGCGCCGGCCTGGCCGGGACGACGGGAAGCTTCAAGGCATCCTCGGCGCGTTGGGAGCGGCAGGGGACCCTCTTCCTGACCGCCGGAGAGCACACGCTTCGCCTGGAGCGCGCCGCGGCCGTTCCGCACATTGTCGCACTCGCCTTGCGCCGCGATCCCCGCCAGAGCGTCGCCGCGACACTGGAAGAGCTGCCCCCGGAAGCGTACATCCGCGACGATTTCCCGGTTCAGGAGTGGATGATCTGGTCCATTCCGGGCATCCAGTCCTACACAGTGCGCGATGGCGCCTACGTCATCCAGAACGGACGCCACTCCTTCAACCGCCCGCTCTTCGGGCCACCGGGGCCCATCGTCCCCTTTGCGGGCGACCGCCCGCAGTGGCTCCTGGCCGAGATCGGTTTGCACAAGCTCGGGATCCTCTCGCTGGCCGTGGGCAATCGCTGGCTTCACCTGGCCGACGTGGTGGAAAGCGCCTACGATGCCGGGCGAATGCGGCACGTGGTCCGGCTCCCGGCTGGTGAGATCACGATCACGACACTTCGTCTCCCCAGCGAGCTGCTTGAGCCAGTGACTGCTCCGGATCCCGGTGGACATGAGACCGCGCGCGCCCTCCCGGGTGAGTCCTTCGCTACGCCGCCTCCGTCCGGGGTGATCCTGCGCCTGGATGCAGAGAAGCCGGTGGAAGTGCGATGGGTGTTTGGCGGGGTGCGTGGCGGCTTTCAGACGGACTGGGCGGGCGCGGGCGGATGGATCGGCGGTCTACACGCTGCCGACGCAGTCGGGAACCACGTCAAGATACAGGGGAGCGCCGCGTTTCTCCACTCGCCGGATGTGCCGGAGCGAAGCGTGGCGGTCGCGGCGAGCGCGGGAAGCGCGCGCCCGGTGACGATGGGGGAGGGCTCGCCCGATACCCTCTTTGCCGGTGAGGGCGATCAGAACCCCGGGGCAGGGGGGAGCTTCCGCGTCGAGGGTCAGCCGGTCTATCTGGTGATCGCCGCGGGCACCCCGGCGCCGGACGTGGCGCGCCTCGCCTCGGAGGGCGAACAGGCTTTTCGCCGGTCCGAGGAAGCCTGGAGGTCGCGCGCGGAGCGACTGGCGGTGAGCACGCCCGTGCCGGAGCTGGACGCCGCGGTGCGCGCTAACAACTCCGCGCTCGATGGAATCTGGCGCCCGCCCTCCTTTCTTCACGGCGCCGTGCGCTGGGGCGACCGGGGCTGGTACCTTGGCTGGCGCGGTTGGTACGGGCCGATCTGCGCCGGCGACAGCGAACGCGTGCGCGAGGCGATCCGCTTTCATGCCAGTCACGCAATCGAGGAGCCGGAGGCAGGTGTGCAGAGCCGCGGCGCGTTCCACGCCTTCATCTCCTTCGACGGCAAGCCGGAGCGGTGTGCCTACGATATGAACCAGGTCTTTCTGGACCAGATCCGCTCCTATTACGCCTGGGCCGGCGACCTCGAGACGATCCGCGTGGTGTGGCCCGCGGTGAAGCGCTGCCTGGAGTACGAGCGCCGGCAGATGGATCCCGACGGCGATGGCCTCTACACCAACGACCTGAACACCTTTATCTCGGATGGCCACCACTATAGCGGTGGGGGATGCACCCAGGCGAGCGCGTATCTCCACCGCATCTACCGCTTTGCCGCCGAGGTCGCTTCCCGCCTGGGAGAGGACCCGGAGCCGTATCTCGCAGAGGCGGAGAAGATCCGAAGCGCGGTGCAGTCGCAACTCTGGATGGAGCGCCCCGGGTCATTCGCCGAGTATGTGGACCGGGACGGGACGATGCACACCGCCGCGGAGGCCGCTACGGTTTACCTGGCGGTGGAGTGCGGCCTGGCCCATCCGCTCCAGGCAATTCGGGCGACGGAATACCTGACCCGCCGGCTGTGGTGGTCGGGCGGAAGGCTGGCGCGGACAGGCGAGGCGACCGAGTCCGACGCGCTCATCCTGGCCAACGACTGGTTTCCCGTGATCGTTACCAATGGTTGCCTGAACCACAACGAGACGCTCCACTCCGCGCTCGCCTACTTCATCGCCGGCGATGTCGAGCGCGCCTGGCGCCTCTTGCAGACGACGGTCTCCTCCTTCCACCGCGCGGCGGTGCCTGGAAGCACCAGCTGCTATGCCGGCCCTCGGGGCGAGCAGGGTTTCTACGTCGATTTCGCGGATGCCGCCAGCCTCTTCACCCGGTGCGTCGTGGAGGGCCTCTTCGGATTGGAGCCGGACCGGCCCCACGCTCAGGTGACCTGGACGCCGCGCTTCCCCGTGGAGTGGCCCCGCGCGACGCTGCGCACCGCCGGCTACACCCTCTGCTACCAGAGAGAGGGGATGCGCGAGAGCTACTCGCTGGAGATGCCCGATGATCTGGTCGCGATCCTCCGGTTGCCCCTGCGCTTCGACCGGCTGAAGAGTGCGACCGTCAATGGCCGGCCGGCCTCCTACCAGGGGGAGCCCGGTTTGGAGCGGCAGATGATTCGCGTGAGCGCGCCTGCTGGGCGGAAGGCCGTGGTGGAACTCACCTACTCGCACCGCGCGCGCTTCCGTGTGGCCGATCCCCCGGCGTGGGCGACTGCCGGTGATCCGGTGGTGGTGACGGCGACAGCGGGCGAGTTTGTGGGGGTTGAGGATGCGCAGGGGGCGCTGCGAGGAGGCCGCGCGGTGGGCGGGCGTGTCGAGGGGCGCGCCGGAAGGCAGGGCCGGCACATCTTCCACACGCGCCTGCGCCTGCCGCACTCCGAGGTGATCCACCCGGTTTGCCTGGAGGTCCGGCCCGCATTCGAGCTGCTTGGCGCGGAGATCAAGGTGAGCGGAGCGTTTCCGGGGGAGGCGCTCCTGGAGGTGGCCCTTCGCTGCAACCGGCAGGAGCGGGTGCCGCCGCCGGTCGAGATCCTCTTTGCCGGGCGCACCTACCGTTCCCGGATCGGCAAGGGGGAGCCGGTAGCCCCGGATCTGGCCGAGCCGGGAAAGCGCGCCAGCAAGGGGGCCCGCCGGCGGGGCTCTGCGCCGCCCCATGCGGCCGCTCCCCGACCGGAGGTGTTCCGATTCCGGGTGAAGACACCCGAATGGCTGGCGCCAGGCGGGATGCCGGTGCGAGTGACGGTGCGCGCTCTCTCGGGCCCGGTGGTACTGGAAGGCGAGACGCGGCTCTGGTCGCTCTTCGCGGCATGGCCGCAGGGCGCGAGCGCGTTTGCCGCGCGCTGCACGCCGCTGGAGATCCCCCATAACGATTGCCTGGAGGCGCTCTTTACGCGCGCGTACGAGGGGGATGATGCCCCATTTCTCAACTGCTGGACATGGTACGAGCCGGAGGTGATCAATCTAGATCACGTGCGCGAGTGCCTGCGAGGGGGCCTCTTCGAGAGCGATGTTGGCGTGCCCTTCCAGATCCCCGCCAAGGGAGAGAACATCCTCTGCGTTACGCGGTGGAGCTCGCACCCGGCGGAGGTAACGATCCCCGTGGGCCGGCCGGCCGAGGTGATCTACCTCTTGCTGGCAAACATCACCCAGAACAGCCAGACGCATCTGGCGCAGGTGCGGGTCCATATCGAGTATGCCGATGGGCGGGAAGAACGGATCGACCTGCGCGGCCCTGGGCAGATCGACCACATGCTCCAGCACTACGCGGCGGCTAACTACCCCCAGTGGGTGGGCGGAAAACAGCGAGGATACTACGGGCATGGCCGCGCATCCGGCACGCACGCCGATATCGTGGATATCCGCCCGCGCTATCGGGAGCCGATTGCCCGGCTGCGCATAGGATGCCTGACGCGCGAGACGCTCATTGGTATACTGGGCGTCACCCTCCTCTGAGGAAGCGGGAATCGGGGGCGGGGAGGCGAACCTGTTCTTTGGGGAACGATTCCCAAAGGTAAGGAGTGCTTTGATGCAGCGCGTGTGCGTTATTGGGCTGGGGCCAATCGGCAACCGGCACGCGGATCTTTACCAGGAGTGCCCGCGAGCGGAGCTCGTCGGGGTGTGCGATATTCGGCGCGACCGGGCGGACGCGGCCGCCGCGCGCCTGGGAGTGCCCGCGTTCTACACGGTCCGAGAGATGCTGGCTGCTCTAAAGCCAGATATTTGCAGCGTGGCCACGGGCGGCGAGGAGTATGGCAGCGAGCATTACGAGCCAACGATGGAGGCATTGGATGCCGGCTGCCACGTCCTGTGCGAGAAGCCGATCTCCAACAACATCGCCGAGGCCGAGGAGATGGTGGCGAAGGCGAAGGAGAAGGGCCTCTGCTTCGGGATCGACCTGAACCATCGCTTCAACCCGGCGGCGCGTCTGGCGAAGAGATGGGTGGAGGAGGGCCGGCTGGGCCATCTGCTCTTCATCAACGTCAGCATGTGGATCATGAACCCTCGTGAGAGCTCCCCCTATTTCCAGATTAAGGCGCTTCATCCCCACACGGTGGATATCATGCGCTACTTCTGCGGGGATATCGAGGCGGTGCAGTGCTTCGCGACCAAAGCCCCGGGGCGGAAGATCTGGTCCACGGCACAGTTCAATATGCGCTTCAAGAACGGCGTCGTCGGCTCGCTGACGGGGAGCTATGATATTGCCCGCGGCCACCCGATGGAGCGCACGGAAGTAGCGGGCACCGGCGGGCGCTTCGTGCTGGACGACATCTTTCGAGAACTGACGCTCTATCCGGCGGATAGCTTGGAGAAGACGGTCTACAGCAATCCCTTCCTCTTCGGTGGGATGCGCGACTTTGTGGACACCTTCCGCGACCGGATTCACCGCTTCGTCGAGCAGGTGGATTCTGGCGTTCGCCCCGAGGAGATTGATGGAACGGGCGCCGACGGCCTTGCCGCGCAGAAGGTGCTGGCCGCCGCGATCGAATCGCTGGAGACAGAGACGGTCGTTCGCATCCAATAGTCAAAGGCCCGAGGTGCTAAGCCTCATCCTCGAGGACCGCCTGCAGTTTCGACCAGAGCGTATCCAGGCGGAACGGCTTCTCGATGAAGCCGTTCGAAGGGATGCCCGCGTAGCGGTCGAGTGCATCCACCTCGGAGTAGCCGCTCGTCATCAGCACGCGCACCTCGGGGTTGATGCGCCTCAGCTCTTGCAGCGCCTGTGTGCCATCCATGCGAGGCATGGTGATATCGAGGAGTACGGCGATCACCTGATCGCGGTGCTCTTGGTAGACCGTAAGGCACTCGTAGCCGTCGGAGGCGGTGAGGACATGGAAGCCAAGTGCCCTGAGGAGAGCGCTGCAGACATCGCGCACCACCTGCTCGTCATCAACGACGAGGATGGTGCCCGTTCTCTTCTCCCGGCCGACCCTCGGGAGCGCGGGGGACACGCGTGACGCAGCCATCCCACCCGAGTCTGCTCGCGGGCACGTGCCCTCTGCAAGTGCATTGTCCGAGCGCCGTGTTTCTTTCGGCATACGGTGCCTTTCTATTCGCCCTGAAAGCCGGATGGGAGGTTCGGGAGACGTGCCCCCGGCCTCCCGCGCGTGGTCAGGGGAGCTTTATCGTGACTGGCACGGCACCAGCGTAGCAATAGTGTACGACCATGGATGCCGGCTTGAACTCCTTTTCGACCTGGAAGACGACGGTGAACTTCGCCTTGCCCCCGGCAGCTACCGTCCGCGGGTCAGGCAGTTCCAACGGCTCGATCTGCTGCCCATCCGCATCCTGGAGTATCAACGGTTCGAGGTAGATCTCCTTGCGGGTCTTGTGCTCGTTGACCACTTCAAGATCGGCCTGCAGCATCCGATGGCCTTCCTCGAGCTGGTAGTCCTTGAACTTCGTGACCTCACGCACGGAGACCACGGTGACGCGGATGAGCCCGTTAGAGACTGGCTCGCCCAGCTTGGCCTCAGTGCTTGGAAGCTTGACCGCGAACTCCTTGGGGAGAACGAGGCGCAACGGGATGCCGCGGTTTGGCTGCACAACGAGCTTGGTCGGCTTGAACTCTTTCGGCACCATGAAGGCGACCTCGCCTTTACCATGCGCCGCGGGGAGGAGCGGGTGCGGGTCGGGCACGCGGTCGAAGTCGATGACGCGGGCCTTCGCGTCCGCCACAGTCACGTTGTTCAGGAAGAAGTCACACTGCTCCTTGGTTGCGTTGCTGTACTCTACCGGGAAGATGAGCCAGTAATGGTCTTGCTCGACAGCATCCTCCTGGTAGGCAAACGCGGCCCTCGGAAGACCGAAACGGATGCGGTAGGCACGGTTGGTGTACGGCTTGCCGACCTCGCCCTCGATCGCGGTGATCTGCTGAGCGCCTCCCTGACTCTTGGCTGGTGCAGCCGGCTTCTTGGCTGCAGGCTTGGCAACAGGCTTTTTGGCCGCAGGCTTGGCAACAGGCTTCTTGGCCGCAGGTTTCTTGGCAGGGGCCTTCGCCGCGCTGCCTGGTTGCGCCGCGGCGGCCGCAAGGAGTATCGCGCTTCCCAGGCAGAATGCAAGGATTGCTCTCTTCGTCATGTTCTGTCTCCTAACGCGCTCTCGAAACGCGCACTTCCTGGCCCGCTAACTACCCTCCTGGAGTGAGGGTACCAGACGCCTTCTTGGCCAGCCGCTGGCCAATCAAGCTTCGCCCCAAGTATACCAGAGAACCCAGCAGAGTGTCTAGCACCGTTATGGCAGCCTGGGATTCCGGGATGGGACCGGTCCGGCCTGCCCACCGGCCCTCCTGCTCCCCCCAGGGCTTTGTGACCGGCAACCCCAGCAGTGCGAGGGGGCACCCGCTCGGGCACGCCTCCTATCGGAATCCCAGTTGGATGGGGCTCAGGATGGGGCGGGCTTGGTGTGCAAGCGGTGGGAGAGCGAGGCTGTCCTCGCCTTGACAAGGGCATCGGCGGCGGTTATAATGTTCCTGGCGTGGAACGATGGGGGTGCCTCTGGTTTCCCCGGCACAGGCCCCCGACTGTCGACTACTACGACTGTCCTCAGGGGCGGCTGGGTGTTCGGCAGAGCCGTCGGGTAAGGGTGTGTTCGCTTGCGTGGATGCAGGCGGATCGCGGAATGGCGGCTCCTCTGTGCGATGGATGCCCATCCGCAAGCGTCTTCTTCAGGTCGGGCTTGGGTGAGCATGACAAAGTTCAGCGGGTTGAAGTGGCTGTACCCCGGGATGCGCGTGAAGCGATGGCTGCTGCTCGCCACGTTTGGGGTGCTGCTCATCACCGCCGCCGGCCTGGGCCTCGCTTTGATCGCCAATATGGCGGTTTTCGACCTCGTGGGCGACATTAACAACTTTTTCCGTCTGCACACCGGGCGGCCGGCCGCGGCTGTGGTGTTGCCCTTGAGCCTGGTTCTGCTGGGCGGCGGGATGCTGTGCCTGGGTTTCGGCATTCGCGGCGCCGTGATCTCGGTTGCCAGCGCGGTCAGCCCACACGCGGCGCATGGATTAGCCGATGCCGTCTTTCGCACGCGCTACCTCCAGCAGGGAAGCAACATCGTGGTGATCGGCGGTGGAACCGGCCTCTCCACGATGCTGCGCGGCCTGAAGGAGTATACCAGCAACATCACCGCGGTGGTCACCGTATCGGATGATGGGGGCAGTTCTGGCCGGCTGCAGCGCGAGCTCGGAGTGCTGCCGCCAGGAGATATCCGCAACTGCCTGGTCGCCCTGGCCGATGCGGAGCCGCTGATGCGCGACGTGTTCCAGCACCGCTTCAACGGCGAGGTGAGCGGGCTCGCCGGACACTCACTGGGAAATCTCTTTCTGGTGGCAATCACTCAGCTCCGCGAGGGCGACTTCGAGAAAGCGGTCAAAGATGCCGCCGAAGTCCTGCGCATCCGCGGCAATGTGCTCCCCTCAACCGTGGAGCGCGTGAGCTTGCGCGCGCAGATGGCGGACGGAGTGGTGATTCAAGGTGAAAGCAACATCGCAAGGGGGAATGGTCCCGTTGCGCGAGTGGCGCTCACGCCGGAAAATCCGAAGCCGGTGGCAGATGCTCTGGAGGCGATTCGTCGGGCGGACCTGATCGTGCTGGGACCGGGAAGCGTGTTTACCAGCGTGATCCCGAACCTGCTCATCCCGGGGATGAGCGAGGCGATTGTGCGCTCGAAGGCGCTTCGGGTGTACATCTGCAACGTGATGACACAGCCCGGGGAGACCGATGGCTTCAAAGCGTCGGACCATGTGGATGCGGTGATTCAGCACGCGGGAGAGCGTGTTTTCGATTACGTCTTGGTCAATGGGCGCGTGCCCCGGCGTGACCTGCTCGCGAAGTACGAGGTACAAGGGCAGATGCGGGTTGAGCCGGATGTAGAGAACATTCGACGGATGGGCTTCAAATGCATCGTGGGCGACTTCATCAGCGAGACCGATCTGGTGCGCCACGACCCGGAGAAGCTCGCCCGGGCGATTGCTCGCCTCGTCGAATAGGTGGTGTGCGCCCCTCGGGGGCGTCCGGTGTGCCGGATGCCAGGCTCGCAGAACGCAGGCCGGCCCGATGGGCAGTGCAGCAGATGGGGAGCGGGCATTTGTGGGCTCGTTCCCGGACAACGTGTGTTGTCTCATGTGAGGAGGTACTTGAATGGCAGTTCGAGTTGGTATTAACGGTTTTGGGCGGATTGGCCGCCAGGTCTTCAAGGCAATCCAGGAGCGCCACGCCAGTGAGCTCGAGGTGGTGGCGATCAACGATCTCACCGATGCGGAAACGCTTGCCCATCTCCTGAAGTACGACTCCAACTACGGCCGCTATCCGGGTGAGATCCGCTTCGAGGAGAAGGACATCATCGTTGACGGTAAGAAGATCCTGGTCCACGCTGAGAAGGACCCCGCCCAGCTTCCCTGGGCCGATCTCGGCGTTCAGGTCGTCCTCGAGTCGACCGGCTTCTTCACCGATGGCAACAAGGCCAAGGCGCACATCGATGCCGGCGCGAAGAAGGTGCTCATCAGCGCCCCGGCCAAGAACGTGGACCTCACGGTGGTGCTCGGCGTCAACGAAGAGCAGTACGACGCCTCCAAGCACAACCTGATCTCCAACGCGTCGTGCACGACCAACTGCCTGGCGCCCGTGGCGAAGGTCCTCCTCGATAGCTTCCAGCTCGAGCGGGGCTTCATGAACACCATCCACTCGTACACGAATGACCAGCGCATCCTGGATCTGCCGCACAAGGATCTGCGCCGCGCCCGTGCCGCCGCGCTCAACATGATCCCGACGACCACGGGTGCCGCCCGCGCCATCAGCCTGGTCATCCCCGAGCTTGAGGGCAAGATGGACGGCATCTCGATGCGCGTTCCCACGCCCACCGTCTCTGTGGTGGACCTGACTGCGATCATTGGCCGCACCGCGACCGCCGAGGAGATCAATGAGGCGTTCCGCGCCGCCGCTAACGGCCGCATGAAGGGCATTCTCGGGGTTGCCGATGAGGAGCTCGTTTCGATGGATTTCAAGGGCGATCCTCGCAGCTCCATCGTGGATGCGAAGTCGACGGGTGTCCTGGGCGGCAACCTGGTGAAGATCCTCTCGTGGTACGACAACGAGTGGGGTTACTCCTGCCGCCTGGCCGACCTCGCCGCGCTCGTCGCGTCGAAGGGTGTGTAACCTCTTCTGTTCCGCATCAACACGGGGCCGTCTCCGCATGGGGCGGCCCTGTGGCGTGTACGGGGCGCTCTGATCTCGCGCGGCCTACCTGGCCCGGGAAGGCGCGTCCGGGAGGATCGCCAGGACGCGCAGGTCGTAGGGCTCCAGTTCCAGCTGGAAGACGCCCGGCTGGCCGTTCCCGCGGGCGAGAGTGAGCCCTGTCGCCAGGTCCACCCAGCGTTCGCCGGGCATGGGAGCCCGACGCGGGCGCAGTTCGATCCGGCGGGCCTGGGCGCTATCGTTGATGATCCCGATGCGCCGCCCATAGTTGCGGACGAGGAGGTCGTCCGGCAGCGGGGCCGTCGGAGCCGGCGTGCCTCCCGACGGCACGAGCGTGGCCTTGCCCGCGAAGGGGGCCGGCTCGACGGCTGGAAGCGCACGGTAGGCGCGGGCGAAGCGGCGCCAGTCGTGCTCACGGCCGGCCGTTGCGAACACCTCGCCGGAGAGGCTGATCCGATGGGGGTTGCTATGGCGCAAGGCATGGGTCAGCGGCCGGAAGAGCCAGCGGCCCCAGGGTGCCATGTTCGACACGCCCCAGTGCTCGCCCCGCCGTGGGAAGAACTCGCTGCCAAGATGCTGGCCGTGCTCCGTCCACGGAGCGAAAGAGAGTTCCACCCCAGAGGGCGCCTTCCCCTTATAGAGTTCAGCAACTTCCGTCTGGAGATCGAAAGCCGCGAGCGCCGCGCTGTTTTCGCGATGCAGGCAGGCGCGTAGGCGATCATACGCCACGTCCAGGGTGCGCTCCAGGAGGAAGCTCCGGTCATCCACGTAGGCGTGCAGGTCAACGCCGTGGGCGCGGATCAGGTCGCGCGGGACGCGTTTCTCCTCAAACCAGGCCTCCGGACGGGCCAACTCGCGGTCAGGCACGGCGAGCTTCAGGATGAGGCGCGAGTCGTCTCTCAAGAGGCGCAGGCTGTCGCGTAGGGCGAGCCAGTGCGATTGAAGCGTACGGCAGCGCCACTCAAGCCAGCGGTCCCATGCGTTCTCGCGCAGCCAGGCGTAGCGCTCGGCAGGGGTGTTGCCCGGGACGACTATCCCGGTCTCGCAGGAGAAACGCCTCACATCCGCCGCGCTGTAGCCCGTCTCCTCTGCAAGCCTCCGCCCGGCGCGAGGGATGCACCCGCCTCTGTCTCCATCGACCCGCAGGGCCACCTCCTGGCAGCCGGCCGCAAGGAACCGCTCTGCCACCTCGCGCGCCCACTCCAGAGCGACCGCTGCGGCCTCCGGGTGGAGCAGGTCGAGTATGGGCCAGGAACCGGAGAAGCCGGGGCGTCCGCCCCGGTTGATCACCGCCCACTCGTCGATGGCCGGCCGGCCTGGCGCTTGCCCCCGACGCGCCGCCGCCTCGCCGGCGAAGAGCTGGGGGCTGAGCGGCAAGGGGGGTATCACCGGGGTGACCCGGATCCCGGCCGAAGCGGCGAGCGGCAGAAAGTCAGAGAAAATCTGCCGGTCAACTCCCCCTTTCAGGACGTGGCTGCCCGTGTACTCGGGGGTGGCGCTCTCCTCATCGAGGTCGAGCACCCCCAGGTCTACGCCGGTGAAGCCGAGGAAGCGCAGGTAGTGGAAGAAGGCGCGATAGCCGGCGGCGCGCAGCTCGCGAGTGGCCTCCGGGGCGTCGAGATCGGCTCCACACTGGCGCAAGAGGGCGCGCGCCGAGGGAACGGCAAGCGTCAGGGCGCGCTCGCCGGCATCGAGCGCGGGAAAGACCGGGTTGGGCCGCTCCGAGGGCAGGTCGAGCAGGGCGAAGAGGAACACCTGGGAGACGGCGGCGCCGTTGGTGGCATGCCGGCGTTCCTCGCCCGGCATGCGGCTGATCGTGAAACGAACGCCCTCCGAACGTGGGGTGAAGAGGAGCGCGTGGTTGAACGCCCGGTTGTCGCACGGCAGTCCCCGTCCGGTGTAGGTGCCCGTGCCGATGCCATAGTTGGGGTCTGCCCCAGAGCCATCGGGAGGCTGGAGATGCACCGTCAGGTAGCGCTCGCGGTCGTTCGGTGCTTCGGCGATGAGAAGGTGCGGGCGCATCGGCGAGTCGGTGCGCGCCGTAAAGGCGAAGTAGGAGAGCCAGCGCCGCGCCGAGGTGACGCGATAGCTGCGACCCGCGAGGGTGAGGATGCGCGACCGGCCGTCGAGGACCGGGTCCTCTGAAAAGTCGTGGTCCGTGTCGGTGGCGTTGATGTAATCCACCAGGCGGACGCGAACCGGTGCCCAGGGCAGGCCATGCTTTCGGATGCGCGCGGGCACGCGCGCGTCCGCGATTGAGCGAAGCGCACGCTGGAAGTGGAGATCGCCGGGCACCTGTGCCCAGTAGAGGCCATCGGTATCGCGGAGGGGAAGAAGCTCCTCGCCGTCAAGGAAGAAGCGTCCGTCGGGCTCCAGACGCCACACATGCACATCGCCGCGCGGGTCGGAATACCGGCCTCCGAGCAGGCGGGCGTGCTCCTCGGGCGCGCTGGCTGGCTGGATCCCGCCGGCAAGAAACGGCAGATCGGCACCTATGGGGGCCATGGGCGCGCGCGGGTCGGGCGTGGAGAGGTGCCGACGCCACGCGAGTGGCTGGTTGGGCGGTTCCTCCAGGCGATCCCGGCCCCGGCGCGGCGCGAGTGGCGGGCCCTCTCCAGGGGCGAAGAGGAGAGGCGTCTCGCCCGGTGTGTGGGATGAGCGCGAGGGCGCCGGGCGCGAGAGGCCGTAAGGCGAGGGGGGCTCTTCGTCGTGGAAGGTGTGGACCGCCAGATCGCGCAGGGCCATGGGCCGCGCGCCGCAGTAGAAGGAGAGGCTTCCCTCGCGGCTGGCGGCGTGGTCATAGTAAGCGGCGGGCTCCCCGCCCACGAGCGCGAGAAGCACCGGGCCCTGGAAGAAGAGCTCCACCTCTACCCATGCTTCGGAGGGGACGGGCACGCGATAGGAGTGGCCAACACGCGCCCCGCCATAGAGTTGATCCAGGTTGTGTTTCTTGGCAAAGCCGGCCGGGGGGACGCCGGGGCGCGTGCTCAGGACGAACTGGTAGGCGGCGTCCGCCTCATCGCTCGCGCGAAACATGAGGTAGCCCTCATCCCCGGGCGAGAGGCGCACCCGGCAAGAGAGGGCGCCGTCGCGCAGGAGGAGCCCGGGCACGAAGAGGCGCTCCGCGCCGGGCACGGTGCCGCCCTCCCCGGCAAGAACCATTCCGTGGCGATCGATGGGGAGCAGGAGGCCCCACTGGCGCAAGTCGGTGGTAAACGGTTCCGTGAAGGACGGCATGGGGGAACGCTGCGCACGGAAGAGACGGGCCAGCTCGCGCACTTCGGGCGGCGCGACATCACAAAGGGCGTGTGTAGGCAACACCAGCAGGGCGAGCAGCGCCGCCAGCAAGACGCAGAGGGACTTGCGTGCGGGCGGTAGGCGCCGCTCCCGCGTCATCGCGCCCTCCCCGCGGCCTGGATCAGGGCACGCGCGCGATCCATATCCACCGGGTTTTCGGCCCGACCATCCACTTTGGCGCTCGAGCCGACGATCACGCCGTCGGCGACGCGGAGGAGACCCGCGATGCTCTCGGAGGTGACGCCGCTTCCAACAAGGAGGGGGGCCTCCGGAAGCGCATCCTTCACGCGGCGCACATCCGCGAGTGGGGTCGGCTGGCCGGTCGCGATCCCCGAGACCACCAGGGCGTCCGCAAGCCCGCGCTCGAAGCCATCGTGCGCGGCCTGCTCTAACGGGGCCTCGCCGAGGGGTACGGCGTGCTTCACGAGGAGATCGGCGAAGAGCAGCACCGGCGCTCCCAGGCTGCGCCGGAGGCGGAGCGTCTCGTGCGCCCGGCCCTGCAAGAGGCCCTGATCGGTCACCATCGCGCCGGTATGGACGTTGACGCGGATGAAGCGGGCGCCGGTAGCGGCGGCGATCCCGAGAGCGGCGCGGGCGTCGTTGCGGAGGACATTCACGCCCACCGGAAGAGCGGTGGCCTCGCGCACGGCCGCCACCGCGAGCGTCATGGCCGCGATGGTATGGGGCTCCACGCTCTCCGGGTGGAAGGGGACATCACCGTAGTTTTCGACGAGGAGCGCGCTGGCGCCTCCCTCAGCCCAGGCGCGAGCATCGGCGAGGGCGCGCTCGAGGACCGCCTCCATGCTGCCGCCCCAGCCGGGGCTGCCCGGCAAGGGGAGCAGGTGTACCATCCCGATGACCGGCTTATCGGCCCGAAAGAGAGTGCGGAAATCCATAGCCCCATCTCCAGGAACGCAGCGGGCGCAGGTTTGGTGAGTCCGCTCGCACTGCATGCTCGTGCGTGGCTGCCCCGCGCGCTCCCGGGTGACCCCTCACGTCAGTCTAGCAGACTTGCCGCCGTTTGACAAGGCCCAGAACCGTGGCCGCCTCACCCTCTCACAAGACGAGCACCGCCGGCGAGCAACATGAACACGAAGGAGACCATGATGATGGACGCGGCGGATGGGAAGTCCAGCGCGTAGGAGAGGGTGAGGCCGATGCCGATGGGGAGCACTCCGGCGAGGATGGCGACGGGAAACGCCCGGCGCAGGTGCCGCGTCAGGAGCAGCGCCGTCACCCCGGGCAGGACCAGCAGGGAGAAGACGAGGAGCACCCCCGCGACGCGGATCGCGAAGGCGATGGTGAGACCCAGCGTCAGGTAGAAGAGCATCTCCCAGAACCGAGTGCGGTAGCCGAGCGCGTTGGCCGTCTCTGGATCGAAGGAGACGAAGAGGAACTCCTTGGCGAAGAGGGTGTGGACCAGGGCAACGAGCGCGGCCGCGGCGGCAAACTCCCAGATCTCGCGCGAGGAGACGTAGAGGATGTTGCCAAACATGAGCTGCATCACGTGCGCCTCGCCCTTGGCGCTGTGCGACATCAGCATGAGGCCGGCGGCGGCGGCGACGGCATAGCCCACGCCAATCGTGCTCTCGTGAGGCACCGTCTTCGTCCAGCGGAGAGAGAAGAGGAGGACTCCGACGAGCATCAGCGCGAGAGCGCCGATCATGGTGAGGGGACTATGCTCCTCCATGGCGAATCCGAGAATGGTGGCGGCCCAGAAGGCGAGGGCGACGCCTGCGGAGCTCATCTCCGCCAGGGCCACGCCAACGAAGACGATCCGCTTCAGCACCACATACACGCCGAGGTAGCCGCAGAGGGCACCTACCAGCATCCCAGCCAGCAGCGCCCGCTGCATGAAGTCGGCGGCGAACGTTTCTTGTATCGAAGCCAGCATCCACTCCCCCTGTCACCAAAGGACCACGCGCCGACCATCCACTTCCGTGACGGTGATCGGCGTTCGGTAAACCCGTTCGAGGTGCTCCTCCGTAATGGCCTCCTGTATCGGAAGGAGGCGGAAATCACCCACGCCCAGGAAGGCGATGCGGCAGACATGGGGCACCAACACGTTGAGCAAGTGGCTGACCACCAGAACTGTGAGGCCGTTCTCATGGTGCAGGCGGTCGATCAGCTCCATGGTGGCGCGCTCGCCGACGATATCCATGTCGTTAGTCGGCTCGTCCAGGACCAGGATGCAGGGGTCAGAGGCGAGCGCGCGCGCCATCAACGCGCGCTGGCGCTGCCCGCCGGAGAGGTCACGGAAGAGGCGAGGGGCTAGATCGGCGATTCCGACCTGCTCCAGCGCGTGAAGGGCGCGCTCGCGGTCGGCCTTGCGTGGGCGACGCATCAGCCCGAGGAGCGGATAGCGGCCCATCAGCACCACCTCGAGGACGGTGAGGGGATAGGAGTCATCGATGGTGTTGAGCTGGGGCACGTAGCCGAAGCGGTGTGCCCCGCGCTCGCCATGCCGGACGACGCGGCCCCTCTGGGGCCGCGTCACGCCAAGGACTGCTTTCAGAAGCGTCGTCTTGCCGGCGCCGTTGGGGCCGACGATGCCGATGTAATCGCCCTGGTGAATCGTGAAGCGGAGGTCGGTGAGGACCTCCTTCGAGCCATACCCGAGGCAGACGCCCTCAAAGGAGATGAGGGGTGCTCCAGGCGCGCGCTGTGTCTCTCTAGCGGCAGGCATTGTGGAACGCCTCCACGATCTTATCCACAAACCCGATATAGTCGCGAGTGCCCATGACTCCGATGGAGTAGGGTGCCCATTCCAGGCGAGCGCCGGTCTCTCGGGCCACGAACTCGGGGAAGCGCTTGGGGTAGATGCTCTCCACCACCATCGCCTTCACGCTCTCGCGCTTCATCCTCTGGATGAGGCGATTGATGTGGCCTGGTGAGGGTGGAATCCCAGGCTTCGGCTCCAGTGTCTGGAACTCGCGCACCCCGAAACGGTTCATGAAGTAGCACCAGTTTTTGTGGTAGGTGACCACCGGCTTGCCCTTGCAGACCGCCATCTGCCGCTGCCACCGGGGCATGGCGGCATCAATCGCCGCGATGAACTTCTTGTAGTTGGCATCGAAGACGCCGGCATCGCCAGGAGAGACGCGGCGCAACCCCAACAGGATGTTGTGGGCGATCACCTTCGCGCACCCTGGGTCATAGTAATAGTGCGGGTTTCCCAGGGCGTGAATGTCGCCCGAGGCCCCGGTGATCTTCTCGGTGGGCACTTCCAGGCGCTTGATGCGTTGCGAGGCATCGACATAGCCGGGCCCGCCGACGGCCACCTTCTTGTTGCGCGCGGCGGCGATCAGGGCATCCGCCCAGAGGTCGAAATCCATGCCAACGCGCACGAGAACGTCTGCCCGGCTCAGGCGCGCCACGTCGCTCGGGCGAGCATCCACCTTATGGTAATCCTGGTTTGGCTGCGCGATGCTGGAGACGCGCACCTTGCTGCTGCCCACTTCTCGGGCGATGGCCGCCAACTCCGGGATGGTGGCGACGACCTCGACCGCGGCGTCTGCTCGGGACGCCGGCGCCAGGAGGCTGGCGGCGATGAGGGCTATGATCACAGATGCTATCGGAATACGCATCTTCTCTCTTCCTTTCACATGGGCTGTGTCGAAGAGGTCGGAAGCAGGCTCGCCCGCTTGATCCGGCGGCGAACCGTCACGCGCTGCATTGCAGATCTGATGCCGAGCGCGCTCCCGACGCACTCCTTCTGATACGTCCGCTCACCTGGCAAACCGGGGCTACTCTAACTGGTGGGTGTGCGGGCCAATCCCCCAGACCATTTGCAGCCACGCCTCGGTGTAGTTGCGCATGCCGGGGCGGTCGCCTCGGGTCAGCTGGAGACGCGCGTACGTCTGCTCCGTGAACTGCCGCGTGAAGATCGCGGAGAGCGCGGACTCGTGATGCCCGTGCAGGCCAGGTATCTCGGTCCAGTCGTAGAGCACGCCGAAATCGTTGTATTTGTTCCAGCGGTAGTTCGCGAGGGCATAATAGCCGGTCGTCATCTCTCGGCCCAGATCGGACCGATAGCGGTGCCAGAGGTGCTCCGCGCGCAGGAGGAGGCGTCGCGCCTCCTTGCCATAGGCGCGATAGCTGACGTCCAGGCCGGTGAGTTGGAGGCTTCGGCTGCCAAGAGCGCCGGACGGAAGAGGGATCTGCTCGGTCGTGCCGTGCGCCCAGCTTCCCCCGAACTCGAGCTCGCCCCGCGCGCCGATCGGAAGGCCGCTCCAGAGGCGCCCGGTATAGAACTTGTCGCTGAAGTTGGCGCCGGCTCCCTCGGGGATTTCGGAGTGCGCGTGGTGTGCATGCGCCTCGCCCTCACTGTGGGCGTCCTCCCCGTGCGAGTGCGAATGCCCCGCCTCGGTGTAGGCGCCGGCATCCAGCTGGAGGAAGAGGCGGCTGCGCGTGGGCGCCAGCCACGAGAGCACCACGCCATTTCCGGTCAGCGACTCGTGGGTGACCAGGTTGCGCCAGACGAGGGGCCGCCGGACATAGAGCCACGAGTGGGGGTGCTTCTGATTGTCGCGCCCGAAGGGAACGAAAAACTTGCCCAGGTGCCCCGTGAGGCGGAGAGGAAGCTGCTCGAAGGTGAGATAGCCCTCCTCCAGCTCTAGCTTGAACTCCTCGTGTCCGGGGGCGACAAGGAAGGCATCAGCGCGGACATGCGGATAGACATAACTCTGGATCCCAATCTCCGCCTCGTCGAGCCGGAGGCGATTGCGGTCGGGGTCGCGGTCATCATCGGATAGCTTGCCGATGGCGCTGCCAACAAAGCTGATATCGGGAAGCTGCAGATAGCGCCCGCCGCGCTGAGCCGGCGCCGAGGTTTCCCCCGCGGTCTCCGCTTCCGCCTCTGCCTCGGCCGGTGGAGGCGGAGGCGCGGTCTCGGCCTGAGCAAGCTGCCAGGATCCTGCTGTCAGGAATGCAGCGAACGCCAGGGATGCGATCATCCGTGCTTGAGACATGCCAAACTCCTCTTCTCTCTGTTGCGCCACGCCAGCGAGCCTCACGGCAGCCGCCTAGGCCGGGGCGCTGTGCCGTGGGTTTCTTGCCTGTGCGCGGTTGACAAACCGCCAGCATGGCATGCCGGGTTCTCTCCACGGCCCCGCGCGATGCCGCCCGGCCAGGAGGATCGCTCCGTGCCAGGAGCCTGCGGCCCAAGGGACGGGACCGGCTGAGGCAAAGAGCCTGTGTTCTCACGTTTCAGGCGCCGAGCCGCTGCGAGGCGTGGAAACCGGCAGGATGCCGGGAACGATGCTGAGTGGAGCGCGTTAGGATGGGCGCACGGAGACGGTCTGCATCCCGTCTCTATCCATCCACGCGCTTAGAGAGAAGAGGAGGGGGGCCGCGGGAGAAAAGGTTCAGGGTGGCGATGTGGCGATAGCCGCTCTCATCGGGGGATACCACCCGCTGCGCTGCCCGTAAGGAGACGACGGCGGGGCCGGCTGCCACCTGGCTGCCAACCGCTGCGCGCGTCCAGAGGCAGGAGAGGCATCCATCCATCGAATCCCGGTGATCCGACTCGTCCGGATGCATGCCGGGCGCGCCCACATGGCAGGAAGGGCCCGCGGGTGCTAGAGGCCCTCCATGCTGATGATAACTGGCGAGCGCGCCCGTGAGCAGGAGGGCGTGGATCACCGCCAGCGCCATCAGGCGCCGCGTGAAGCCCTTCCTTTCGCTGAACGCTCTCCGCACTATGCACCTCCGATACCCGCGTGCATCTACCGTCATTATAGGCGCCTCGCGTTCGGCTGTCAAGGCGGCCGGCGCTTGTGTGGATGCAAAGGGAATCTGACCCCAGGCAACTGCAATGCGAATCTGACCCCCATGAAGAACATAGAGAGGGTCACTATGAGCCTAGAGCAGTTGAACCGCTATCACGTCATCCAGATGGTAATCG
>DUUU01000203.1 GCA_012841485.1 Armatimonadota bacterium | reverse complement strand
TTGCCATCCCGTTCTGCCCGACGCGCCAGGTCAGGCTCAAACTCCCATGCCAGGCAGACGACGCGACGGGCGCCACGTCCCCGCGCGGCGGCGAGGGCCTGTTCCAGATCAGCGCGGCTGAAGCGGGTCCCCGGGGGCGCGATATGCACCATCTCCTCCCCGCGCTGCCCATGCAAGACGCCTGAACCGGGAAGGGGGTTCTCTTCGCCCGATTCACCCTGCATCGGGAAAGAGGCCAGGGGAGTGGCTCCCAGGTGCTCCAACAGCGTGTGACGGTAACCCTCCTCGCTCGCGGAAAGGCGGTGGGAGAACCACCAACGCCGCTCGGCATCCTCCAGATCGAAGGTATCGAAGGGTTGGCAGGGCGATCCTTTGGCCGTCAGACTGCGCTGCCGGTCAATCAGGCGCTTCCGCGCGATGTGGAGCGCGTGCCGCCCGATGTCGCACCCGATCCAGCGCCGGCCCAGCTCCTCGGCAACGGCAAGCGTGGTGCCCGATCCGCAGAAGAAGTCGGCTACCAGGTCTCCCTCGTTTGAGGAGGCGCGGATGATGCGGCGCAGGAGCGCCTCGTTCTTCTGCGTTTCGTAGCCTACCTTCTCGCGCGAGAAGCTCTTAATCTGGATGGAGTCGAGCCGGTCCATCTCGCTGCAGTTCCAGGTGTCCTCCAGGGGATACCCCGGCCCGCGCGGGGGCGAGCCATCCCGCCGACGATAGCCGGGCGGGTAGGGGAGATACTCCTTGTTGAAGGTGAACCGGGTTGGGTCGCGCGTGTAGAAGAGGAGGGTGTCGTGGTTTCGGATCCAGTTGGCCGCGGCCGCCTTGTAGCCGGAGACCCAGCCGATCCGCCAGATGATCTCGCGCTGGAAGCACTCGACGCCGAAGATCTCGTCACAGATGAGGCGCAACATGGCGTTGGCACGCCAGTCACAGTGAATATAGAGGCTGCCATCCGGCGAGAGCAGCTCTCGAATCAGCACGAGACGCTCGTACATCATCTGGGGATAGGAGTCGGCGCCGGTTCCCCAGGCATCCCGGTAGGCGATAGCTTCGGGGGCGGACCGCGCCTTTCGGATGATTGCCGGATCCTCGCCAAGGGCGACGTCTGCTCGGAAGTCGGCGCCGGCGGCGAAGGGCGGGTCGATGTAAACCAGATTCACGCGCCCGCGAAACTCTGGGAGGAGAGCGGCCATCGCCAGCTTGTTGTCACCCCGGATGAGGCGGTTTCGGAACACCCCGCTCATCGGGCGAGCGGGAGCGTCGGGGGGCGGGTCGACCACTTCGCGGCGGCGGAGGGTCACCGGGAAGGGCGGGAGGGATGGCCCGCGGCGCCTCCCGCAGGCGTCATACTTGCCCTCCCAGATCAGTTCCAGTCCGGAGCGGCGAGGCGGGAGCGGGTTATCGGCTCCCCAGGGGGCGTTCGGATCGTGCTGCATCGAGTGGCATCCTCTTCCCCGCGAGTGTAACACCGCCGCGGCCGCAAGTCAAGCAATTCGCGCGGCCCTATGCTATAATGGGAGTTGCCATGAAACAGATCATCATCGGGACCGCCGGACATGTGGATCACGGTAAGACGGCCCTGATCAAGGCGCTGACAGGCATCGATACCGATCGCCTGAAGGAGGAGAAGGAGCGGGGCCTCTCCATCGAGCTGGGTTTCGCCCACCTGGAGCTTCCCTCCGGAGTGCTTGCCGGGATCGTGGATGTGCCCGGGCACGAGCGCTTTCTGAAGAATATGCTCATGGGCGCCGGGGGCACCGACGTGGTGATCCTGGTGGTGGCCGCCGATGAAGGCGTGATGCCCCAGACCACCGAGCACCTCGACATCCTGCGCCTCCTGCATGTGCCGGCCGGCGTGATCGCCGTGACCAAGGTGGACCTCGTTGACGAGGAGTGGCTGGATGTGGTGGAGGAGGACCTCCGCCAGGCGATCGCGGGCACCTTCCTGGCAGACGCCCCGGTGATCCGGGTATCCTCGGTGACGGGCGAAGGAATCGATCGCCTGCGCGCGGAGTTGGATCGCCTGGCCCGCGCGGTGCGCGAGCGGAGCGCCGTGGGCCCATTCCGCCTGCCGGTGGACCGGGTCTTCACCATGCCTGGGTTTGGCACGGTGGTGACGGGAACGGTGGCCTCCGGAAGGGTGCGCGTCGGCGATACCGTGGAGCTGCTTCCTGCGGGCCGGCAGACGCGCGTCCGTCAGGTGCAGATGCACGGGCGGAAGGTCGAAGAGGTGGAGCGTGGCGATACGTGCGCCACGCCCGGAAGCCTGCGCGCGACGCATCTCATCGATGCCCGGCTCCAGCTTCTCCCTCGCCTCGAGCGTCCCCTGGCGGATCGCACGCGGATCCGGTTGCACGCGGGCACCGCGGAGGTGATCGGCCGGGTATCGCTCCTCGACCGGCACGAGCTGGCCCCGGGTGAGACGGGCTTGGTGCAGTTTCGTCTGGAGAGTCCCACCGCTGTGATGCGCGGGGATCCCTTCGTGATCCGGCTTTACTCACCGATGGTCACCCTGGGTGGTGGCGTTGTGCTGGATGCCACGCCCCGGAAGCATCGGCGTTTTCAGGAGGACGTTCTCGCCGGGCTTCGCGTGCGTGAGAGCGGCGGTCCGCTCGATCTGCTGGCGCGTGCCGTCTATGATGCCGGTGACACGGGGACAACGGTGCCGGCGCTCGCCGCGGCGCAGCACCGCCCCGTCGAGGAAGTGCGTGCGGAGGTAGGAACGCTCGTTGAGGAGGGGGTGTTGGTCGCGCTTTCAGCGCAGGCGGTGGTGCATCGCGAGCGGTGGAGCGCGCTGGCGGAACGCCTGGTCGCGGTGATGGATGCGTTTCATCAGGCCAATCCCCTCCGCGAGTGGATGCCCCGTGAGGAGCTGCACACGCGGGGCGCGCGCGCCGTTCCGGGGGGCACTTTCGGGCTGATGCTGCAGCGGCTCGCGTCCGAGGGGCGGGTCGAGGTGCAGGGGAATGGGGTGCGCCGGCCGGGGCATGCCGTCTCCCTCACTCCGGAGCAGGAGGCGCTTGCCGCTCGCATCGAGGCGCGCCTGGGGGTGACGCCTTTCTCGCCGCCGAGCGCGGCGGAGCTCGTTGCCACCGAGGGCCCGCGCGCGCGGGAGATTCTCAACGCGCTTGCGGAGATGGGCCGGGTTGCGCGGGTCACGCCCGATCTCTACCTGCTCGCCGATGCCATCGAGCGGATCAAGGCGCTGGTCTCGGAGCACATTGCTGCCCATGGGCAGATCACCGCCGCGGCGTTTCGCGACCTGACTGGCTCCAGCCGGAAGTACGCCGTGCCGATCCTGGAGTATCTGGACTCGATCCGCTTCACCCGTCGCATTGGAGACGAGCGCATCCTCTGGTAGCCAATCGGCTGCCTCTTGCATGATCGGGAACAGATGCAGGCCGGCGGGCGTCGAACAGATAGGACGCGCGTCGTTGAGGCTTTCAGTCCTGCAGCGCCAAACTGAGGGCCAGGAGAGGAGGCGCGCCGTGAAACGAAGCCAGTGGAGGCTCAGTGCGCCGCCGGGTATCACGCTCATGGAGATGCTGGTCATCATAGCCATCATCGCCATCCTGGCCGGAGTGCTCCTACCTGTGCTCACCCGCGCGCGCTCGCGCGGGCATCAGACAGCCTGCACCCACAACCTGCGCCAGCTCTACGTCGCTTATACGCTCTACGAGCGCGACTGGAACGGCCGGTTTCCACCCTGGCACAACCTCTGGACATCGGCCGGCGCTGCCGTTCCGGAGTACCGTGCCGATCTCCTGCACCACGCGCTGAATACCTACGTGGGCAACCGCGACATCTGGTTTTGCAAGAGCGCCGTGTATCAGCAGAAGTCCGTCGTCTGGTGCGGCATCGACCAGCGTTACACTGGCTATGTGATCCCGCACGTGCGCTGGCATCACCGGCTGCAGCGGATTCCGGGTAGCCCCTATCAGACGCCCGACCAGGTGCCGCTCGCCGGCGATCCGTCCGGACAACCTGGCGACCGGGATACGCCTGGTCTGGAGTATACCGGCGCGCCGCACTTCGAGGGGTCGGTCATCCTCTGGGCGGATGGCCACGTCAAATGGCGCCCCGGCTCCTTCCAGTGGCAGCCCCTTTATCCGTGAAGTGGCCTAAACGACCTGGCCTGCCAGCGTGGCGGGCGCTCCCTCCTCGCGCGTTGGGGTAAGACTTACCAGCCCCAGGATGGCCGGCAACCGGTAGGAACTCCATCTCCGTCCGGCGTATCTGCTGATCACGGGCGCGCCCTGTCGGGGCGCCGTGTGCAGCAGGGGGAGGGCCAGGGCGATGCAGTCCAGACCCATCGCGAGCCTTCGCCCTCGTGTCGCGTTCGCTTTCAGGACGAATGAAGGAGTGAGCGCCTATGTACCGCATCGACCCACCCGCCGTGTATGCCCACGAAAGCACGATGGCCGAGCCACGCCTCCGCGAGCGCGTCGAGCGCGTGTGTGCCGCGCTGGAGCGCCCTCAGCAGCCGGTCGTCTATACCGATGAGGAGCTGCCCGAGCTGATCCAGGCCGGACGCTGGACCGATGGCCTGGGCGCGATGGGCGCCAAGCCCGAGGTGCGCGATCCCATCCTCGTCTTCAACACTTTCCGCTTTGATGACCGCCTGGAGGAGCGCGCTAAGCGCTTTGATGAGGCGAAGACAGGCATCGGCGGCCATCTCCGCGAGATGCTCCTGGGCGACGGCGCCTTCATCTGGTTCCCCGCGGGGCTCAAGGAGGACCCACGCCGGCGCCAGAAGGTGTGCCGGGCATGCTGGCGGATTCATTTCCAGGCGGGATGCCTGCATCGCTGCGCCTATTGCGGTCTGGGCGGCATTCTCGCCACAATGGTGAACGTCGAGGAGTACCTGCTCCACCTCGGCAAGCTGATCGAGCGCCACCCCTGGCAGCTCACCTACCTGCTGGAGGACGATGCCGATGTGCCGTGCCTGGAGCCGGAGCTCGGTTGCCTTGGTCCTATCATCGAGTATTTCGGAACGCTCCAGGACCGCTATCTGGTGATCCACACCAAGAGCTGGAACGTGGACTGGATGCTCCCCCTGAAGCATCAGGGGAACACCATCATCGTTTGGAGCCTGGCGGGGCCGACGCAAAGCGAGGTGCTCGAGCCGAAGACGGGAACCACCGAGGAACGCATCGAGGCGGCGCGCAAGTGCCAGGAAGCGGGCTACACCGTCCGCTACAAGTTCAAGCCGATCATCCCGGTGCGCGGCTGGCGTGAGGATGCCGCACGGACCGTGGAGATGGCGCTGACGCGCACCAATCCGGATGTGATCTCCCTCTGTTGCTTTATGTGGATGGATTGTGATGAGATGATCCGCCGCCTGGGCCGCGACCGCATCGATCCAGAGTTCCTCGCTGCCGCAGAGGCCAGCGTGGAGGAGATGGGAACGACGGTGACACGCCCCTTCCCGGAGGCGATGCGCGCGAAGATCTACGACTTCTACCTGAAGGAGATTCGCAAGTGGAACCGCGAGGTGCCGGTGTCGCTCTCCACCGAATCCTGGGAGATGTGGGAGCGCTTTCGCAAGCGCCTGGGTGCCAGCGGCTCGAATTACGTCTGCGGCTGCGGCCCGCAATCGACGCCCAGGTTGCGGAAGCTGCCTCATGGAGCCTGGCGCGACGTTGTCCGTAACGACGAGGGTCTGAGGGGCACTGGCGCGCGCATCTGAGGCCGTCGGCGGCGCCGGCTGATGCCGGCATAAGACTGGGGGAGGATGGATGGAGAAGATCAGATTGGGCCGCACGGGCCTGATGGTCACGCGTGTGGGATTTGGCGCGCTGCCACTGCAGCGCGTGGATCGCGCGGAGGCGGCGCGAATCTTGTGCCGCGCCTACGATGCCGGGATCAACTTCTACGATACCGCCCGGGGTTATACCGATAGCGAAGAGAAGATTGGCGATGCGCTGAGCGGAGTGCGTGACCGCATCGTGATCGCCACCAAGAGCGCTGCGAAGAGCCGCGAGGGCGTCCTCCAGGATCTGGAGAAGAGCCTGCGCAACCTGAAGACCGATTACGTGGACCTGCTGCAGCTCCACAATCCTCGCGCCATGCCCGACCCCGAGGACCCAGGATCATCCTACGCGGGACTGCTGGAAGCACGCGAGAAGGGGATGGTCCGTTTCATCGGCTTTACGAATCATAGCCGCGAGCGTGCCCTCCAGGCCGTAGAGAGCGGGCTTTTTGATACGTTGCAGTTCCCGTTCTCCGCCATCTCGTCGATGGAGGAGCTGGCACTCATTGGGCACTGCCAGCAGGCGGATGTGGGGGTGATCGCCATGAAACCCCTCTGTGGCGGCCTGCTGACGGAAGCGCGCCCCGCCTTCGCTTTCCTCTGGCAGTTCGAGAACGTCGTGCCGATCTGGGGGATCCAGCGCATGGAGGAGCTGGAGGAGTCCTTGGCGCTGGCCTCGGATCCGCCCGTGCTGGATGCCGCGCTGCGCGCCGAGATCGAGCGCGACCGCCAGGAGCTCGCGGGCGACTTTTGCCGCGGCTGCGGCTATTGCCAGCCGTGCCCGGAAGAGATCCCTATCCCGATGGCTGCGCGCATGAGCCTCCTCCTGCGGCGCTCGCCCTACCAGCCGCTCCTCACGGAGGAATGGGCCGAGCGGATGATGCGGATCGAGAAGTGCCGGGAGTGCGGCGAGTGCATGTCACGCTGCCCTTACGGCCTGGAGATCCCGCGCCTGCTTCAAGAGATGCTCGCTGACTACAAGGCGTTCCGAGAGCGCCACATGCCTCTCCCCGCCGAATAGCGCGAGGCGAGCGGCATCACTGGAGATATCGCGCGGGCCTTCGGGTCCGCGCCTGTCTCCTTCATCCGCGGTACCACCGCCATTTTCGTTGACGGGAGCGATCCGCGCGTGCTATAATCGGCTATCAGAGTAATGCCGCGGAGCACTGCCGTTCGCCGGCCAGCCTGGCGCGGGGTGCTCTCGTCGGGCCTCTCTTCCCGGGCCCTATTGCAGATCAGCGTGGCCTAGGGCCGGCGCCTTGCCGCCCAGGGGCGCCATCCTGGATCTGTCTGCCTGCCACTCGGCAGGTGGCTGCCACCTGCCAGAGCAGCTACCCGCCTGTTGCGTGGACGAAAGGAGAGGACCATGGCTGTACTATCCAGACGGAGCCACGGGTTTACCCTGATCGAGCTGTTGGTGGTGATCGCGATTATCGCCATCCTCGCTGCCATCCTCTTCCCTGTCTTTGCCAAGGCACGGGAGAACGCACGGAAGTCGAGCTGCCAATCTAACCTCAAGCAGATCGCGATGGCGCAGCTTCAATACGCCCAGGACTACGACGAGACGTTTATCAACAACCTGGTTTACAACCCGGTCACGGAAAAGCACGATCTGCGCTGGCATGCCGTCGGCGTCCAGCCCTACGTCAAGAACAGCGGCGTCCTCCTGTGCCCATCCACCCGGCGCGAGTACGGATACAGCCAGTACATCGGCCATGGCTGGTCCGCGGCGAATCGAGTGCCCGCGTCGATGGCCACCATCGCCAAGCCGGCGCAGACGGTTATCTGCGCCGATTCCTTCCACCAGTGCATGTTGCCCAGCTCGTGGAGGCGTCCCGCTGGCTCATCCTGCGGCGCGGCGTACGGAAACGTGACGGACGCCTGCGGGTGGAAGACGCCCGATGCGCCTCACATGGATGGGGCGAACTTTGCCTTCGCGGACGGGCATGTCAAGTGGCTGAAAGCCGAATTCAGCGTTTACCAACCGGGCTCCGCCGCGCCCCCGGTGACGCCGACTCCCGACTTCCGGAAGTATGAAGGGGGTGCCAACGACATCTGGCTGACCTCGGAGAAATGAGAGGCACGCGGGGCGCACGCGTCGAAAAGAATGCGGTACGCCTCGCGTGCCTGGCGAGCACCCCTTTGCCGCAGGCCGGGAGGGAGACAAGCGGAAGGGAGAGCAGAGGTTGGACGAATCGCGGTCCCGTCTGGAGCGGGAGGACCTGCGCGAGGAAGTGCGCCAGATTTGGGATGCCCAGGCTGAGTGGTGGGACGACAAGATTGGCGACGGGAATGACTTCCAGCGGGAGTTGGTGGAGCCAGCAACGGAACGCCTGATCGGCGACGTGGCCGGCGCCACTGTGCTAGACGTGGCGTGCGGGGGAGGGCGGTTCGGCCGGCGCATGGCAGAGCTGGGCGCGCACGTCGTCGGCATCGATATTAGCGAGAGTTTCATCCGGAGGGCCAGGCAGCGCGTTCCCGCCCACCTCGCGGAGCGCCTGGAGTATCACGTGGTCGATGCGGCCGACCGCGAGGCGCTGCTGCTGCTTGGAACGGCCCGGTTTGATGGCGCCGTTGCCACGATGGCACTCATGGATATGGCTGTCATCGAGCCCCTCTTTGAGGCGTTGCCGGCCATCCTCAAGCCGGGTGGCTGGTTTGTTTTCACCCTGTTTCACCCTTGTTTCGAGGCCCCTGGCGTGGCCCGCTTCGCCGAGTCAGTCGAGGATGAAACGGGCATCAAGACGAGCACGGGCGTGAAGATGAGCCGCTATCTGACTCCGGAGGCGTACCGGGGCATCGGCATCTTGGGCCAGGCACGAACGCACTACTATTTCCACCGCCCGTTGCAGGTGCTTCTGGGCGCCGGTTTTCGGAATGGTCTGGTCGTGGATGCCCTTGAAGAGCCCGCGTATGCGCCAAACGACGATCCGGCAACGCTCAAGACGGTCTGGTATCGTCCGACCGAGATCCCCCGAGTATTGGCGGTGCGCATGCGCGTGCCCGCCGGCATGGTCGGGCCTGGAGAGTGAGCCGGTGGGGGAGCACTGAACTCGCTGCTGCAGTGTGAACCAGGCCGCACGCGATCCTACTCCCCAACCCCCTCCCAGCCGCCCAACTCGGTAGGGATTCGCTCGCAAGAAGCGCAGAGATTTCTCCCCGCGCGATACGCGCGGCGCGTGCCCCGATACCGCGGATGAAGGGGACGGACGGATGGGCAGGTGCGGGCACCACAAGCGCGGGCAGGAAACGCCTCCCCTCGCGGACAACTCTTAAATAACTTCCGCAGGCAGAGTGGGCCGCTGGAAGGCGCGAACCCGGTGGGCGGTGGGGTCCTCGTTCGCACCCTTGGCGGCGAATCCGGTTCGAGGAGGTACCAGGTATGAAGCGTTTCCTTGCTCCGCTCCTGATACTGTTTGCCATGACGGCCGTGCATGCGCAGATAGAGGGCCGTGATGCCACGGTAACGGTCCATCCACCGAAGATGCGCCAGGTTGACAAGGGCCGCAATGTGACCCAAGAGGTCACGCTGGCGACGGCGTCGTCCAGCTACACGCTCCGCTACGACATCGTGGAGCGCACCGATGATCCACGGAAGGTGAACTGGGCGAAGTGGGCGCCGACGCTTGGCTACATCCCCCTTGGCCTCGCCGGGCCGTCGGAGTGCCTCTGGTATAACCAGGGTTTCTTTGCCTGGACCTTTGACGGCCATAACATCAACGACACGCGCGCGCGTTTCCGGGTGGTACGCCCGCATGGTCAAGATGCCATGGTCGAATATGTGTGGGATACCCCCAAGGTGACGGCGACCGTCCGCTTCGCGGTGACCGCTGGCAGCGACAAGCTCCTCCTCTTCGGCAGCTATCAGCCAAAGACGGAGATCAAGGAGGCGCGCCTGCGCCTGATGTCCTATCCGGCCACCTTCGCCAAGCCGTGGCAACGGAGCGTTACGACCGCAACGCGGACGCTGACCACCGGGAACAACATCCCGCTCGATCTTTCCAAGGAGCGCTGGGTGCTCCTCGAAGACACCCTGGAAGGCCGGCCTGGCGATGGATCGGCTGGACTGCTTCTAGGCGACACCACGGCGTTCTCCCGCGTGACTCTGGAGGGAATCGGGGGGTATGCCGAGTACGTGAATCTGACGCTCGCCCCGGGGCGGCGTGACTTCGCGCTGGCGCTCTACGCCTTCCCGAGCATTCCCGATCCGGAGGAGACGCGCGCCTACTTCCGGCGGTCGGCCGACCGCGAATGCGAGGCGCTCGCCCGCCTCGTGAAGGCCGATCCCGAGAAGCCCCTCGCACTGATGCCGGCAGATCCCGAGCGGATGAAGCTCATCGCGCGCAAAGACGAAGAGATGCTCCGGCGTCCGCAGGAGATCTGGCGCCCGGATCCCACGCCACTCGACTTTCCCTGGGCAGCCCGTCTGGCAGGCGAGCCGGTCCGCGTCGCGCTCCTGACGCCGCGCTGGCGTGCCTACGACACGATGGAACTGGCGCGACGGCTCGAAATGGACGTGAAACACGTCTACTTCGACGCGACAAACGCCCTCGTGGACGTGGAGCGCTACCCCTACCGCACTCAGACGGGGGTTGGTCCGCTCGGCGCGGGCGTCGCGGAGCGGCTGGCGCTCCGCATCTGCACCGATCCCACGCGGGATGTGATCCTGGTGCCCGGGCTCAACGCGGCGGCCATCCCGGCGCGGGTCCGCGAAACCATCGTCGAGCAGGTGCGCGCGGGCAAAGGTCTCTTCCTCACCGGAGATCCCAATGCGCTTGCGGATTGGCCCAAGGAGCTGCTGGCCACGCCGGACGAGGCGCTGACGGCGCAGCTGCTCGAGGGGTTCCCCTGGGAGCAGCTTGCCGGCTTGGGCAAGGGTGAGCGCGGCCGCCTGAGCGCCGCGCCCCCCTTCCGGGGCTACCGCTTCGGGAAGGGCCGCGTGATCGTCTTCACCGCCCGTCTCGGTTCATACTCCGCGCTCGTGCCCTTGAATGAAGCCGTCGAGGGCCTTGATGGCGCGACCGACCGGATCCTCGCATGGCACGCGGGCGCGATGCTGGCGGCGGCTGGCCGTCCGGCCGGGGTGCGTGTCGCCCTTCAGGCGCCGCAGCCGAAACCTTCCGCGGGCACGCCGGTGACGCTTCCCGTGCAAGTGACGGGCGATGGCATCGCCGATCTGCTCGTGCGCGTCCAGGATGACCATGACGTGGTTCTCTACCAGGGAGCACAGAAGCCTGCTGCTGGCAAGGCGCAGCTCTCGCTGCCGGCGCTGCCCGCCGGCCGCCGCTACTTCGTGGATGTGGCCGCGCGAAACGCGCAGCGCGAATGCCTGGGCTTCGGGAGCGCGCTCGTTGAAGTCGCGGGCGGACCCGAGATCCGCGCGATGACACTCAACCCCTCGGTTCGGGTTCACCCGGAAGCGGTGCCGATGGTCTCGCTGGTGTCTGGCGGCGTGCTGGCCTGCGAGGCAACCGTGGGCTCGCTGCCCGCGGGCCAGGCGGTATCGATGCGCTGGGAGGTCCGCGATGCCTTCGGGCGGCTAATTGCCCAGAGCGTCTCACCCGTGGGCGCCAGTGGGAAGGCACAGGCGCAACTGAAGCTGCCCCCCGCGGTGACCGTATACCACCAGATCGATGGCACGCTCCTCGCCGGCGAGCGAGCACTGGCCGTCCGCCGCGAGCGCTTCACCGTGCCCATACCCTATCCGTACGATGACTTCACCTTCCTCCTCTGGTCCTATCCGGGTGGCGACCCGGTCATTCGCAAGACGAACCGAGCGTGTTTCGAGCTGGGCACGGAGATGATGGATCTCTGCCACATGCGCGGCTACTCCGATGCCAGGGCAGCGCGAGAGTACGCACTTGCCGCCCGCTCTGGACTGCGCCTGGTGCCCTACGTCACGCGCATCGCCGGGGAAGGCACCGAGGGGAACATCCTGAAGCCGGGCCTGTTCGATACGAAGTTCCTTGAGCGCGAGAGCGCGTCGATCCAGATCGCGACCCGCCAGGCGGTGCCGTATCGGCCCGCGGCCTATACCCTGGGCGATGAGAACTACCTCTGCCGGTCTACCGTGGAGGTGTGTGCCGCGCCCGAGACGATGGCGGAGTTCCGAAAGTGGTTGCAGGCTCGCTACGGCACCATCGAGGCGCTGAACGCGGCCTGGAAGACGCGCTACACCGGCTTCGATGCGATCCGCACGCCGATGTGGCTCGCCGAGGCCGCCGCGCAGAAGGAGAGCTTCGCCCCGTGGTTTGACCACCGCGCCTTCATGGACGAGGCGTTTGCCCTGGCGCACGAACGCCTCGCCGAGGCCGTGCGCAAGGAGGACCCGGGCGCGAAGGTGGGCTGGGACGGTCTCCTCGGCTATCATTGGCAGGCAGGATACGACTTCTACCGCCTCGCTCAGAACCTGGAGCTGAACCAGGTGTACACGACGTATTTCCCCCAGAGCGAGCTGGTGCGCTCCTTCGCGCGACCAGGGGCGCTAACGGGCGAATGGAGCAACGTCGTCGCCGATAGGGAAGACGGCTTCTCTGCCATCGCATGGCATCACCTCTTCCGAGGTCACAACTCCTCCTGGTGGTGGACCTTGTGGGGGTGCGATTACATTCCGTTCAACCCGGATACTTCTGTCTCCCCGATGGGCGAGTGGTTCTTCCGGGCAGCGGATGAGATCCGATCCGGGCCGGGCAAGCTGCTCGTCCGTGCGAAGCGCGATGATTGCGGCATCGCCGTATGGTACTCGCAGACGGATTTCCATGCAGCCAAGCTCGCGGAGAAGCTGGCGCCCAACGCGGCGTTCGTCGATGCTGGCTGGCTGGATGATCACCGCGGTCTCCTGCGCGCGATTGAGGACCTGGGCTACCAGTACCGTTACGTCGCGGCCGCCGAGGTGGAGTCCGATCCCAAGGCTCTCTCTCAGTATAGGGTGCTCTTCCTGCCGCTGGCAACCTGCCTCTCGGAGAAGCAGGTGACCGCGATCCGCGACTGGGTTGCGGCCGGGGGCACGCTGGTCTCTGATGGCCGCGCCGGCATCCTCACCGGCAACGGCGTACCGTGGCCGGCCCGGCCGCTCGACGATCTCTTTGGCGTGCGCAGCCTGGCCGGCATGAAGGCGTTCGCCCGTGCTTCGGGGAGCGCCTCGATCCCCACGCCGGCGGGCGAGCCCTTGAAGGTATCGGTCACAGAGCCGGACCTGCGCCTCGCCGGAGGCCGTGCCGAGGTCAGCAGCGGCGAGACCCCCATCGCGGTCTCTCACGCCTTCGGCAAGGGCCGGACCTTCCTGGTGAATGTGCCGTTCCGCAGCTATGGGAACCTGCGCGCGACCGCTCAGGGCGAGCTGGCCCTCCAGGTGGTCGGCGAGCCGATTCGTTCCGCGGGTGTGCATCCCTACTCCCAGGTGCAGACGGCGTCTGGCAGGGCGCGGTGCATCGAGCAGTCGCTCTTCGTCGAGGGCAACTTGAAGTACCTCGCGCTGGAGCAGGATATCCTCCAGCCTGGCCTGCCGGCGCAGCAAGCAACGCTCACTCTGCCGGAGCCGGCGTTTGTCTACGACATGCGCGCGGGCAAGCCGGTGGGGCAGGGGCGCACCGCCTCGTGGCAGGTGAGCCTCTCTCGCGGGCGGCCGCTTCTCTACGCGCTGTTGCCTTACCAGGTGCGCGAGGTTCGTGCGCAGGCACCTGCGACCGCCACGGCAGGCGAAAGCGTGACGGTGCGCGCGAGCGTGGCGGTCTCCGAGGGGGCTCCGGGCCGGCACGTGGTCCACGTCAGCGTCTTCGCGCCCGGGGCGCAGAAGCCGCACCGCCTCTACTCCACGAGCATCGAGTGTCCGAACGGGCAGGGCACAGCCGTGATCCCGTTCGCGCTGAACGACACTCCGGGGGAATGGCGCCTGGAGTTCAAAGACACGGCCTCGGGCGTGAAGGCGACGCGCACCATCCGGGTAGGCGCCGCTCGCGGCAGGTAAGGATGTTGCCGGTAGCGTCCCCGGCCGGGGACGCTACCGGCACGCTTCCAAAAAGCCGTGCGCCAGGGCATGGTGGAGGTCCTGCTCGTTCTCACGAGCTAGCGTCAGCCTGGGCGCAACCTGCTTCACTCTCCGCACTGGCCGCGCTGGCGGAGGAAGTGGTCGGCCAGGACGAGGGCGGCCATCGCCTCGACGATGGGCACCGCGCGGGGGAGAACACAGGGATCGTGGCGGCCCCGAGCGACGAGGCGCACCGGGTTGCCCGCTTCATCTACGCTCTCCTGCTCGCGCGAGATGGTCGCCGTTGGCTTGAAGGCGACACGGAAGAGGATCGGCTGGCCGTTGGAGATGCCTCCCTGGATGCCGCCGGAGCGATTGGTGCGCGTGCGAACCTGGCCCTCCTCGTTGGTGAAGGCGTCGTTGTGCTCCGAGCCCTTGAGCTGCGCGCCGGCAAATCCGGAACCGATCTCGAAGCCCTTGGCCGCCGGCAGCGAGAGCATCGCCTTCGCCAGATCGGCATCCAGCTTATCGAAGACCGGCTCGCCCCAGCCGGCAGGCGCGCCGTGAATCACGCACTCGACCACCCCACCGAGCGAGTCGCCCTCCTCTCGCGCCGCCTCGATGCGGGCGATCATCTCGCGCGCCGCCGCAGGGTCGGGGCAGCGCACCGGGGTGGCCTCGACGCTCTCCTCGGTCACCGTCTCCGGATCAATGGTGGCCGTCACCGTGTGTACCTGTCGCACGTAGGCGACGATGCGCGTGTCCGAAACGGTGCGCAGCAGCTTGCGGGCTACGGCGCCGGCGGCCACGCGGCCAATCGTCTCGCGCGCGCTGGCGCGGCCCCCACCTTGCCAGTTGCGGATGCCGTACTTCGCCTGGTAGGTGAAATCGGCGTGGGAGGGCCGGTAAATCGTTCGAAAGTCGGCGTAGGCCTCGGGGCGAGCATCTCTGTTCCAGACCAGGATGCAGATGGGGGTTCCCAGCGTCTTCCCCTCAAACAGCCCGGAGACGATCTGCGCGCGGTCATCCTCTTGACGCGGGGTCGTGAGCTGACTCTGACCCGGCCGGCGTCGATCTAGCTCGCGCTGGATCTCCTCAAGCGAGAGCTCCATCCCAGGGGGACAACCGTCGATGGCGACGCCGACAGCCCCGCCGTGCGACTCGCCCCAGGTCGTGATACGGAATGCGTGCCCGAAGGTGTTTCCCATAGCCGTATCTTATCACAGCCGGGGGTGAGCGTCAACGCCCGCTTGCAGGGGGTGCTCCCGCCCCGTACCGCGTTTGACGGAGCGGGCACGCAGTGCTATAATTTCCCCTGGGCCGCGGGTGTGCATCCATGGCCCAGGGAGTATGGAGCGTGCGTCTCATCACTGTGATCAAGAGTAAGATTCACCGGGCAACAGTGACCGATGCCGACCTCGATTACGTGGGCAGCATCACCATCGACCGTGACCTGATCGAGCGGGCCGATCTGGTGCCCGGCGAGAAGGTCCACGTCTGGAACGTGAACAACGGCCAGCGGTTCGAAACCTACGTGATGCCAGGCGAGCATGGCAGCGGGATCATCTGCGTCAATGGCGCGGCGGCACACCGCGTGCGCGTGGGCGATAAGGTGATCATCGCGGCGTTCGTGCTCACCGATGAGCCGGTGGAGCCTCGGATGATCCTGGTCGATGAGCAAAACCGCTTCGCCGGCACGCTGCATCTCACTACGTGACCCTCGCCGCACTCCTTCCAACGCGCTCCTCTTTGAACCCGGGCACGCGCCGCGCGGCTCCGCGAAGCAGAACCGCGCGGGCGTCAGAGCGTGCCTTCGCCAGCAAGCAATGCCCAGTCACTCCTCCTCGTCGGGCGGAGTATCGGTATCGCTGAGGCAGAGGCGATCCAGGCGGGGCGCCATCTCGGGCAGGGCCGAGCCCTCGCGCGCGTGGATGCGGAAGGTGAAGAGCCCCTTCTTCAGGTTGAAGGCGATGGGCACGCCGGGGGGAGGGGTGGTCGAACCACCGCCACGCCCGGTCCAGTGCCATCTCCTATCGTTCTTGCCGCAATTCCCCAACACCTGGGACATCGAGAGAGTGGGTTCCTCGCCGGGGAGGACCACGGCGAAGGAGTCATCCGAGCCGGTCGGGTAGCGGACGTGTGCCCAGAGAGTCCATCGCCCGTCATGCGGGATGCGCACGGTGTATTCGCAGTACCATGGCTGGGGCTGGGTACGGTCGGCCGCCTTCGTGGGCACGATCACGTCGCCATTGGCTTCTGGCTCCCGGATTCCCACGGTCGATCCCTTCGCCATCGCGCCCTCGATCCTGGAATAGGCCTCGGCTTCGATGAAGATGCGAGTCGGCGGGCGGGTGCGCACCGTGGCGCGCTCCAGAAGGTCGCGCACTTGCGCCGCGGTTCGCCCGGGGAAGTAGAGCGTCGTGCGGGCTGGCCTCGCGGGAACGACGACCTTGCTGGCTTCGGTGGCCAGCCGGACCGGCTTGCCCTCCAGGTCGGTCGCGCGAACCTCGCGCGGGGGGAGAGCGAGGAGCAGCTCGCCGTCTCGGAAGGCGTGCCACATCGTGGCCACGCCCTGGTTATCGACCTCACCGACGCAGGCGCGCACGTCGCGGCCGCCGCCCACCTTTTCCAGCGGTTGCACAGGAATGAAGCGCGGCGGCTTCCCGGGGGCGAGCAGGAGGGCGAAATCCTTGCCCTGCTCGGCGAGCTGCTTCCGGGTGGCCTCGTCAACGGCGCGGCGCATGCGCAGGCCATCGTAGATCCGGAAGAGATCCAACAGCCCGGGGGTCAGCGGGTGCGCCTCCATCTCGGCGAAGCTCGTTTGCAGGGAAACCGGCGCGTCATAGGCGAGTGATTTGCACAGCAGGTACTCGAACTCGTCGAACTGGAGGCCATCGGTGTCGCGGCCTTTCGGCCAGATCCCGAACCAGCCCAGCTCGCCCGGCATCAGGTCCTGGCGCATCGAGAGCATGTAGCGCACCGACTTGTCGATGTGCCCGCGGACGGTGGGCCAGTTCTCGACGGAGGCGCCGGCGACGATGGCGCCGTGCAGGGTGTTGATGTAGGTATCCACCGTGGAGCTTCGAGAGAACGAGTGCCAGAGGAGGTGTGTCATCACCGTGCCCATATGGCTCACGGGCCGGCGCTTGAAGCGGCGCACCGCCTGCTCCTGGAAGTTCGAGGCATAGTAGTTGAAGCGCGTGCGGTCCACATCCTCGCCACCATCGAAGTAGACCATATCGAAGCCGCAACGGTTGAAGATGCCCGCCAGGCGCTCGGCGACCTCATCGATCAGGTCTGTCTCTTGATCGATGATGTAGCCGTTGATGCAGCCATCGACGCCGTAGTGGAGTGCCTCGGCGCCGGCCGGGTGCGCCGCGGGCTTCGTACCCCAGGCGCCGCGCTTGCAGCCCAGGAAGGTGTCCCAGCGGCCCTCGGGACCAATCGACTCGTACTGTATGATTTCGTCTCCCAGGATGACCTCCTGGTGCTTAATCACCCCACCCTCCCATACCTTTTGCCTCGCCACCGGGCTGCCGGGCCACTCGCGCAGATCGGTCGCGCAGCGTATCTCCGTTTGATCGGCGGTGATAGCCGCCGCGAGAGTGCTCTTCCGATCGACCCAGAAGCGCCGGTCGGGCTTCGGAGTGACGTAGGGATCGCGTTTGGAGACTTTGGAGACGAAGGTGTGCATGCCCACCTTGATGCCGGCGGCGTGTAGCTTATCGACGAGGCGCTTCAGACCCGCCTCGGCATCGGGAAAGCGCTGTTGGTTGAAAAGGTAGTGCCCGGGCGAGGCGCACCAGGAGCCACTGGAGAGCAGCACCTGACGGATACCGGATCGCCGGCAGTATTCGATCATGCGGTCGGCATCCTCCTGGCCCAGGACGAAGAACCAGTAGGCGCCCCGTACCCCCTCGCTCTCCTTGGATGGCGTGCCGTCGGGCGCCTCATTCGTTAGCAGCCCGAAGGCGTGCGCCGCCCGGCGCAGAAGCGGGCGGATCTCGGTGGTTGGCGAGACGAGAAGCGCTGCCGACGCACCCTCCAATCGCGGGCCAGGGGTATCCTGGCTGGTGGCGCGGAGGCGTGCCCACTCCTTCGGCACGGACGCGCCGCAGTCCACCTGGCGGTTCGCGGCCATGAGGCAGACCGCCGTCCTGTCATCCCAGGCGATGTTGAGCCGGCGGCCGACGTTCTCCGTGATGGCGAGGGGCACCTGGAGCAGCGTCACGCGCTCCGGGCGCGTGCCCTCAATCTTGCTCAGTTGGAAGCGAACCCACGCCGGTTCCACGCTCACATCGTAGGTGAGGATCGTCTCCACGCCGGCAAAGCGCAGCTGGAGCTGCTCCCCTGCGCGGGTCGCGGAGACGGCGCGATGTTCCTTGCCATGCACCAGAACGGTGGCCGCGGGAAGTTTGGCCTGAGGCGCGCACAACTCGCGCCCCGTCGCCCGCTCGATGAGCGAACGGGCGGTTGCGTCGTCGCCGAGGGTGAAGCGCATCGCCGCGTTCTCCCAAATCACATCGGCGCACACTGTCTTGACCGGAAGCAGGAGCATCAGGGCGATGGCCCAGAGGTAGCGGGTTCCCATCGGGGTCCTCCATCCTTGCATGTGATCCCACCACGCCCGGCGAGCGGGTCCAGCGGGAGATCAGCTCTTCAGCTCATCGGCGTGAGCACGCACCTTGCGGATAGCATCCAGGATGAGATCCATCTCCTCGGTCGTCTCGCCAAGGAAGAGCGCGTGCGGGAGGGAGAGCGCCTGCGTCGCGTAGAGGCGCTCTGCGGTGGGGCATACGGTTTGCGTGTAATCCACCGGTTTCCCATAGAGGGGACAGCGCACGGGGCAGCCGGTACGCCCGAAGTTCATGCTCTGGAAGAGCGGGTTCCGGTAGATCGGCTGGCCATGCGCGCCCACGGCCATAGGCACGCCTTCGGCCTGGATCGCCTGAAGGAACCGGTCGCGCGGCACGCCATCGAACTCATCCTGGCGATAGCAGAGGTTCAGATAGTAGAAACCCCAGCGCGTCACCCGGGGATCGCGCTCGATCGGATCGATGCCGGGGATCTCCTTGAGGCCCTTGGCCAGATAGGTGGCGTTGCGCTCGCGACGCGCCGTTTGCTCCTCCAGGCGGGAGAGCTGCGATAGAAGAATGGCTCCCTGGAACTCCGTCATGCGCAGGTTGGAGGCCACCCGGTGAAACTCATAGAAGGGCCGGCCGGAGAGCCGGCCGATGTGATGGAAGGAGTAGGCCTTCTCTGCCAGCTCCGGATCGTTGGTCAAGACGGCGCCGCCCTCGCCGCAAGTGAGCGTCTTCCCCATCTGGAAGCTGAAGGTGCCCAACGCCCCGAGCGCTCCCACCCCGATCCCCTTCCACTGAGAGCCATGAGCGTGCGCGCAATCCTCGATGATGGCGATGCCGCGGCGCTTCGCAATCTCCAAGATGCGGTCCATGTCACACGGGTAGCCGCCGTTATGCACGATCACGGCAGCGCGTGTCTTCTCGGTGATCGCAGCTTCCAGGGCGTCTGGGTCGATGTTGTAGGTACCGGCATCGACGTCCACGAAGACGGGGACCGCGTTCACGAGGGCGATGGCCGTGGCACTTGCCACGAAGGTGAGCGCCGGCACAAGGACCTCATCGCCCGCCTCGATGCCCGCCGCCTTGAGCGCGCACTCGATCGCCTGGGTGCCGTTGGTGACGGCCACGCAGTACTTCGCGTCGTGAAAGCGCGCGAAAGCATCCTCGAAGCGGCCCACCTGCGAGTCCGCCGCGTTGGCATAGCCCCCGCGCCACCAGATGCCGCTCTGCACCACCTCGGCGAGCGCCTGCTCTTCACGCTCGTCGCGCTCCGGCCACGGCCGGGCCAGGAGACGCGTGATCGCCTTCTCTCCGCCATGGATCGCCAGCTTGCTCATCGCTCTCTCCTTCTTCGGTAGGAAGCGCGCGTGCTAGGCGCGCCGGGTTGCCCGCGCGCAACTCGGCCGCCACCGCCCGCAGTGGGTAGGAGTTCGCCAACACGCGGGCGTTCGCCTTCTTGCCACAAACGCGCGAGGTACGGCCCATCGCCGCCTACGCGGGCCAGGGCGGGGGCTCGGGAATCCCGGAGATCTGCAGCAGCTCGCGCATGTTGAGCCCAAGGACGCGGCGCTTGATCTCATCGCTCACGCGCGCGAGGAGAATAGGGCCCAACCCGCAGCCGAAGTTCAGGTCGCTCATGTCGGAACCCCACAGCACACGGTCGGGCCGCAGTTCGCGCATCCCGCGTTCGAACGCCTCGTGGGGAATCGGCAGGCAGGTGCAGATCCAGAGGTTGTTGTACTCCCTGACCAGCGAGGCCCGCCCTGGGTCCCAGTGCCCCGTGATGAACTGCGCGTTCGGGTAGCGCCGCAACCGCTCCTCCAGCGGGGCCCCCCACGAGTGGTTCAGAATCGGCATCCGGTGCTCGTGCGCGAAGCCGCAGATGAGATCGAGGAGCGGGCCGTCGTCGGGATAGCCCTGGTAGCGGTTGATCAGTTTGATCCCGACAAAGCCGAGGTCGCAGCAGCGTTCCAGCTCGGGCAGGACGTCGCGCTCGAAGAGGGGGTTGACCATCGCCAGGCCGAGGAAGCGCCCGGGCACGCGCCGGCAGGCGTCCGCGACCAGGTTGTTGCCGTAAGCCACCTCGCCGGTCTGCACCCCGGCGAACTGGAAGAGGAACGCGCCGCGGATGTTCAGCCGGCGCATCTCCGCCACCAGGGCCTCCGGCTCGCCATCCGGGATGACGTAGTCGGCGTGCCGGCCGATGTGCGCGTGGCAGTCCAGAAGCACCTCGCCGGTGAGGCGCTCGCCCAGAAGGCACTTTCGGTGTAGTGGGATCATCGCGCTCCCTCCATCAGCCGGCGGATGTTCCCCGCCAGGATCAGCGCGCGCTCGCGCGCGG
>DUUU01000202.1 GCA_012841485.1 Armatimonadota bacterium | reverse complement strand
CTTTGGCTTCTGGTTGTGCGCCAGATAGACGACCGCCACCTCGGAGAGCACCGGCCGCGCGGCTGGATCCTCGCTCGTGAGGATCGCTCGGTACTGGAAGTAGCGTCCGGGCGGGCTGGCCACCGTCGCCCCGGAGCGCGTCTGCTCCGCGGACCAGGGGCTCCAGGTGGAGTCCGGCTCGCCCGAGTTCCCGGTGCGTGTCTGCAGCACCACGCGCGTTCCAGTCGGCACGCGCGCCTGCCAGGTGAGGCGGCCCCAACGCGCTACCGAGCCCGCATCACGCACGGCAGACTCGAGCACGCCACGCCGCAGCGAATCGGTCGCCAGCCGGTAGACATCCCCCGTGGCGCTCCCCACGACGACCTGACCGGCCTCATCGGTCGCGAGCGCCAGGAACCGAGGAGCCGATGGGTGCTGGATCTTCTCCACCACCGGGCGCTCCGGAGAGCCGCTCACGCGGTAGATGGTGTCGCCCGCGGCAGCCCAGAGCGCGCCGCGGCCGTCCGCGGCCAGGGCATTGATCCCGGCGGATGACTTCTCGTGAAGCAGCGTCGCGCGCCCATCACGCTCGACGCGGTAGATCGCGCCCAGTGGTGAGGTGCCCACGTAGAGCTGCCCCGCGGGATCCACTGTAATCAGCGACGCGGTGTTGCCCTGCGCGGGATCGAACAGCGTGCTCACCTTGCTGTCGTCGGTGATTCGGTAGACCACGGCGCCCATTCCACCGCTGGCGTACAGGTTGCCTCCCGATATCGCGAGGGAGACCACGTACGGATCGGGGATGCGCGCCAGGAGCGTGCCCTGGCCATCCGGAGTGATCCGATAGATCCCTCCATGCGGCGACGTGCCGGCATACAGATTGCCCTGCGCGTCCACCGCGAGCGAAAGGATATACTGCTCAGGACCGCGCCAGAAGAGCTCGCTCTTTCCCTCGGGCGTCAGGCGGTAGAGGGAGCCATTGGGCGCGGTGCCCGCGTAGAGGTTGCCGGCGGCATCCTGCGCCAGGGCAAGCACCTGCAGCTCGCCTGTCTTCAGCACGGGGGTCGCGCTCTCGCCCGCGATACGATAGACGATGCCGCGGTCTCCCGTTCCGGCGTAGAGAGCATCCTTTGCTGCCAGGAGAGACCACACGTAGGTCGCATCCAGGGAGCGCGCCTTCTGTATGGAGGGCGCGAGTGTGATCTCGCCCCGGGTCGAGACGGCCACGCCGTCAAGTCGGCCACGCTCGAACGCCTCCGCGCTCTCCTGTCGCCACACCATCGGCGAACGCCCGGCGGCCTTCACCGGCTTCGAGGCATCTACCTCCGGCTTCTTTGCTTCCGCCTTCTTTGCGTCTGCTCCGCTTTTCTGCTCCTGCTTGCTCTCCGCCACGGCTTCGCCCGCGGGGGTCGGCGGCAGTTTGGCCTCGCCGTTGGGGCTTACTGCCCCACTCTGGACGACTGCGAAGCGCACCATCGACGCAGGCCGCGAGAGAGCAGGCGCGCCAGTGACGCCGTTGCGCAAGATGCCCGCGTCAGGCTCATCCAGATCAAATGCCGGCTGGACTCCGCCCGGCGCCGGCGAGGGCGTCGGCTTCGGCTGCTGTGGCTGCGGCACTGGCGGCGCCGAGGGCGTCCCGCCCTTCTCTGAGTAGCTCTTGCGCTCAATCGTCAGCGAGACGGCGGCCATGCCAGAGATGACCCAAGGCGTCACATCGCTCGCCTTCACCTCGTCGTTCTGGAGCCGGACACCGCTGTTGCGCGGATTGCGCAACACATCCAGGAGGGTGGGCGGCACGGCGCTCATCTTCTGGCCGTCGATGTTCGCCGTAAAGGAGGGCAGCGAAAGCGTCGCCACCAGCTCGTCATTCCGCTCCTTCTCTACATAGTGCTGCACCATCTGCCGCAGGCTCGTTGACGGCGGCAGCGGCGACGGCGCCGTTCGCATCATGGCACCCCCCGCCCCTGCCTGTGCTGCCATCGGGAGACCGGAGGCCGATCCGCCATGGACGCGCAGAGTGACGCGCCCGTTGGGAGCGTACTCGGGGATCCGCACCGAAAGCGTGCGCTTGACGGGTTCCCGTTCCCAGGGCCGCAGAGTCACATCCACCTGCACCGTATCGCCCGGCTGGTACTTCTCGCGGTCAACAACCGCGCGCTCGATCACGGCGGTCCTGCGGGAGTTGTCGATGTTGACATCGATCTGCACGCCGCGGATCCCCACGCGCTCCCAGGGGTTGTTGTTGAGCATCCCCAGGGCCATGAGCAGATCCCCCAGAGCGGCGGCATCGATGCCAAGCGCATCATAGTAGAGATTCTCGCGCTCGATGGTACCCAGCCTATCGGTGGTGATGCGCGTGCGCACGCGCGCGGTCGCGTCTCCCGGAACGCTGCGGATACGGAAGATCGCCTCGTTCGCCACCATCGCGATGAGCTGAGGCGTGAGGAAGCGGTTATCGACGACGCGGGCACGGATCGTCTTGCGCCGCTGCGCGCCGTAATCCTTGATGGTCGCCTCCAACGGAATCAGATCCGACTGCTGTCCGATGTGGGCACTGATTCCCCAGGGGCGATCCTGGCGCACGCTCCCCACGATCTTCACGGGAGAGGCGATCTTGAAGGAACGCTGAATGCTCGGAAAGACGTCATGCACCCAGGCGGTTGTCAGGGGGAGATCTACGGCGCCCATCTGCAGGAAGGGATGCCCGAAGGCGAGAATCTGGTTGCCCTTGCGGTAGGTGACGGTACCCACGGCGGTCATGTCGATATCGCCGACCACCAGCGAGGCACCCGCCGCCGAGCCGGGCACCAACGGGATCGGCTTGTCATACTTCATGGCGCCAGGACCCGATACCGGCTCCACGCCAAAGGGTGCGAACGTCTCGGCCAGGCGCTCCAGGCTGCGCGAGCTAACACCCGACACCATGGCCGGGGTTGCGATGGGTGCCATCTCCAGCGTGCCCGGGCGCGGCCGGCGCGCTTTCTCGACATGATACGGCTGGGCACGAAACGCGATCCGCTCGTAGGTGCGGTCGCCGATGCGCACCGGGCTCTCCAGCTCGCGCTCGCCCGGTCCCAGCGGGGAGGTCAGCAAGCCAGGCGCAGTGGCGTGGCGCTCGCTGGCCCAGGAAGGCTTATCCGGAAGCGCCGGATCGAGTGCTTCCAGCATATCCTCGATCGGCGTGAGCATCGCGATCGGCTCGCGCGGGAAAGTCTGACCATAGGCGACGGCGCCTACCAGCCGGCCATTGATGTAGACCGGGCTGCCGCTCATTCCGCCGATGATGTTCGCCTCGCGCTTGACAATCGGCCCGCCATCCATGCGCACCAGGATGAGGGGCCGGCCCAGGTTCTCCTTTGGCAGCACCCCGAGCACGGTCACATCGAAAGGCTCGATCTTGACGCCCTGGAACACCGTGCGTCCAACGCCCTTCATGCCGGGACGCACCTCTTCCACCCGCATGATCTCTTTTGGATCGATTTTGATCGCGGCGGTTGCCGGGCTGGCTGCGGCCAGCGCGGGAAGGGCAGCAATGATGGCGAGAAACCGACGGGTGTTGCGCCACGAAAGGTGAATCAAAGCAATCCCCTCACTCCCAAATCAAGTAACGCGGTTCGAGAGAGGCAGAACCGGTATCACTCTGCTCTCCCGGGCACCGCTCGCGGTAGTGCACAACAACTCAGCATCACGTCTTGCCGTATGTCGCAAGAAGTGTTCCAGACAGGCGCCCGGCGAGACGAACCGCCGGCATCGAACTGGGCGCGATGCCATCCCTCGCTGCTGGCATCCCGATACCCGCAAGCATGGGCTGGACGGCCGATCAAGCAGGCGGGTGGCCCCCCAGTGCGGGTTTCTCGGCAGGAGAGAACATCACACATTCGTCTCTGCATGGGCTTTCCCCGGAGTATATCACTCCCCTGGAGATGGCGTCAATAGCACGAGAGCGCTCCTCTGCAAACGCCCTCATCCGACAGGAAACGCGCGCGTGGGCGCGAAAGTGGTTCCCAATCAGGCGCCTGGGGCCGTCCAAGGCATTTCTCGGAGCACCCCAGACAGGAGGACCGATGAAAGAGCCCAAGGGTTTCATCAGCCTGACACGCTTCGGGCCGGTCGCCGCAGAGATCGAGGAGCACCTGAGACGCGAGTTGGCGCGCCGCTTCGGCCTGCCGGTACGCTGCTTCGGGGAGGAACTCGCCCTGGTGGGATGGAACCCCGAGAGGCAGCAGTACCTTGGCGAGGCGTTGCTTGCCGAGCTGCACCGCGCGGCTCCACCAGACGCTTTGCGCGTCCTTGCCCTCACCGAGGTCGACCTCTACGCCCCGGAGATGGACTTCATCTTCGGACAGGCGGAGGTAGGCGGTCGGACCGCGCTCGTCTCGCTCTACCGCCTCTACCCGGAGGCCAGCGGCGAGGCTCCGAACCGCGCTCTCTTTCTACGGCGGGCGCTCGTGGAGTGCGTCCACGAACTGGGGCATACCTTCGGCCTGGTACACTGCCCGATTGCCTCGTGCGCCATGCACTTCTCAGAGGGAATCGACGAGACGGATCGGAAAGGCCCCGGCTTCTGCCGCATTCACGCCCGCCAGCTGAGAGCGGCTCTGGCGCAGGTGTGACACGGATGCGGAAGACGCGCCCGATTCGCCGCGCCAAAGCCAAATGGCGACGTGCTGAAGCCCCCGCGGGGCGTTCCCCCGGGAGAGTGTGCTTCACAATCCAGGCATTAAGGTGGGAGGGTGCATGATGCGATACCGTATGTTACCACTACTCATCGGCATGGCGCTGTCAGGTCTCGCGGCCACGCGCCCGGCCGATCCGGCGTCGGCCGCGAATGCGATGGAGAAGCGAGCCCTGTTCGGAGGCGAAACAGCAAAGGAGTGGGCTACCGCGGAATGCACCGTGGAGGCTTCGCCCGAGCGCGTGAAGGCCACCCCGGCGGCGCTGCGCTGGAGCATTCCGGTCGACCACACCACGGGCGAGCCGAAGTATCCCGTCGGATGGCCGCGCTTCGGTCGCGCCATTCCCGAGGGCCCGCTGCGCGACTGGAGCGGCTGGGACTACCTCCACTTCTGGGTCTACACCGAGACCTCGCGCGATGCCCTGCCCCGGGATCCGGCCGGACTGGGGCTGCATGTGCCCGACCGCGAGCGCCGCTGGAGCCGTTCGCTTGGCGAGCTCAAGAAGGGCGAGTGGGTGGAGATCAAGATCCCCCTCTCGCAGATCCCCGATCACCACGACGTGCGCTACATTCAGTTCAACATCGCGGAGTCCAACTATCACCACGGCGACCGGATTGATTTCTATATTGATGACCTGGCGCTCCTCCGCTACGCCCGGCCGACGCTCCTGGAGTTCACGGCCGAGAGCGGGGTGGTCTTCGCCGGCACCCGCCAGCTGCCGGTTCGCTTCCGGATGGCGGGGGTGAAGCCCAGCGAAACCGCCGCCGTCACCTGCGAACTGCGCGGCAACCGTGGTATTGTCGCGCGCGCCACTGCGAAGGTGGATCATGGCGCGCAGCGCGTCGTGTTGGACCTGGGCACGAAGGGGCTCGCCCCCGGCACCTACGTCCTCTCGGCACGCACTCCTGACGGCGCGCCAGTCACGGCGCGCGTGCGCGTCGTGGAATCGCCGTGGCGGTAAGGGAACGGCTTCGATTCAGAGACTGGCGGGCCTCGCGCATCGGGGAGCGGCACGTCAATCAGGATCCCGCCGCGGTGGGGGCCATCGCCAGCTTGCCAGGTGAATCACCCGATGGCCGAGGCCGGACCTGGCGCCAGGCCGAGTTTCGCTCGATGGGGAGCTACCATGAAAGCACTCTTCTTTAGCATCGCGCTATTATTGGGCATAGGCACCGCCCAGGCCGCGCCTCTCCTGTATGATATGGGCACGGAGAAGTCGCGCGTATGGGAGGGGTTCACGCCGGTCACCACGCAGTCGGTATACGCCGAGACAGCCGGCTTCGGCTGGCAGACGCCGGAGGGGCTGAAGGCCCTCGTGCGTGCCTACACCGAACCGGTGATGAACCAGAGCCGGGGCGCAACCGAGCACCCGCCCATCTGGACAAACCCAATCACCGAGGATACCCATATCGGCGACCGCGAGAATACCTTCCTGGTGAAGACAGCGCCCGGGGAGGTCGAGGTCTACGTCGTTTGCGGCAGCAGCGAGCGAACGCGCGGGCAGTACTACGACTTCACCGTGAGCGTCGGCGGGCAGGAGCAGCGCGTTCAGATCGAGGCCGGCCAGTACTTCCGCTCGCTCCGCTTCCGGGCGACGGCAACCGCGGAGCCACTGGCGATCCGCTTCTCGCCGCGCAGCAAGTTCCTGGTCAACGCCATCATGGTCTGGTCTCCGGCGGAATCCGCGCGGGTGGAGAAGGAGATCATCAAGCCGTTCGAGGAGTGGACCTACCGGCTGCCCCCCGAGGAGTGGGCGAAGTGGCAGGAGGATCCCGGGCCTGATCCCGGTCCGATGCCGCCGGTGAGCGCCGTGGATGAGAAGCGCGGTTTTCTGGTCTGGGCGCGCCACTATCTGGAGTGCATCTTCCCCAATACGCGTCCCAGACCCGAGGAACTCAACCCGGAGCTGCGCCTCTTCGCCACCCCGGGAGAGTATGAGCCGGCGACCTTCACGGTGCATCCCTTGCGCGACCTTTCTGATGCGAAGGTGACGGTCACGGCGCTCGGGCCCATTCCCGCGGCGCAGGTGGACGTGCGCCGAGTCCGCTACATGCTCGCGCGTCCGAACTACAGAGTCACCTACCGCTATCAGGTGGTTCCCGATCTCCTGGAGCGCTTCGACCGGCTTGATCTGAAAGCAGGAGAGAACACGCGCTTCTGGCTGACAGTTCATGTGCCGGAGAACACCCCCGCGGGCACCTACACCGGCAAGGTCCTCTTCGAATGCACCGGTGGAAGGGCCGAGGTGCCGATTCGCCTGCGCGTGCTTCCCTTCCGTCTTCAGGATGACCAGACGAAGGTCTATGGCATCTACTACCGTCACCCCTATGACGAGATGGCACGCGCCACCGATGATGTCTCGCGAGAGTATTTCCGCCGGAAGGCAGATCTCGAGCACCGCGACATGGTCGCGCACGGCACGCGCAACGTCGTCCTCTCCGTCCCCAGTTCAGCCGCCGACGCCGAGGGCAACTTCAAGGTGGACTGGGACTTGATGGCGGCCAAGATCGAGCTGTGGCGGAAGCACGGCTTCCGCGGGCCGATTGTGACGAGCATCAGCTGCGGCGCCATCTATCATAAGTACATGAAGGAATCGCCCGGCAGCCATCTCCGCGCCGTGAAGGACCCGCCGCCGGAGTTCGCGCGCGAGCTGACGGCGCTGGTGAAGTACATCGAAAGCGAGCGGCGCAAGCGCGGCTGGCCCGAGTTCCTCTATTACCCGATTGATGAGCCTGGCACCCACCCGGCCTCGGTCCGCTTCATGGTCACCGTCCTCAAGGCGTGCAAAGAGGCGGGGGTGCGCACCTACGTGACCGCCGACCCGACGCACGAGCAGTTCGCGCCGATGCGCCCCTACGTCGACGTCTGGTGTACCCAGCCGTTTGCCCCCGACCGGCAGACGATCCTGGCCGATATGAAGGCGCGCAACGTGGAGTATTGGTGCTATCCCAACCACGTGAACGGCGAGAACAACCACACCCCCGTCACGGGCGCGCGAATGACCTATGGCTTCGGCTTCTGGCGCTCCGGCTTCGTCGCGCTGATCCCCTGGATCTACTCGTCCAGCACCGGCGACCCATTCAACTACCTGGATGGCTCGGCGATGGACTTCTTCAACCGGAGCGAGCCGGACGGCACGCCGATCCCGGTGGCGATGTGGGAAGCCTACCGCGAGGGCTACGATGACTACCGCTATATCTACACGTTGCGGCAGCTGATCGCGCAGGCCAAGCAGAGCCCCCGCCCCGCGGCAAAGAGGGCGGCCGCGCAGGCCGAGAAAGAGCTGCAGTTCGTGTGGGACTCCATCCGCGTCCAGGCCAAGTACAAGCACGATGACCTATGGGCGCCCGCGGAGTTCGATGTCTACCGCTGGCTGGTCGCGCAGCAGATCCTGGCGGTGCGCGAGG
>DUUU01000017.1 GCA_012841485.1 Armatimonadota bacterium | reverse complement strand
CGCCGGCGCTATCTGCCCCCGGTGGCCCAGGTGGAGGGCGGGGGCGTGCTCCGCGGGCTGAGCCCCGCAGAGGCGGCCGTGCTCCTAGAGATGCCGCTGAAGAAGGTCCTTCTCCTCGTCCTCTTCGGCCTGCTGCGCAAGGGCGTTCTGCGCGAGGTGCGCTCTTCGCCGTGGGAGCTGGAGGTGGTGGAGGCGTTCCGGACGTATGGCGCCGGGCTGCCCGACCGCAAGGCAGAGCGCCTCCGCGCTGCCCGAGATTCCGGGGGCGTGATCCACCCCTACGAGCATGCCTTCCTGGATGCGCTGGAGAGGAACCGGGGAAATCCGGTTCAGGCAATCGACTTCGGCGGCGCCATAAAGAAGCTGATCGAGAGCACCGTGGGGAAGATGGAGGGGTTCGACCTTTCGGATACCCAGGATTACTACCGCGCTCGCGTGGTGCGTGCCCTCGCCGAGGCGAAAGCCGCCGTCCAACCGGAGGACCGCCAGTCAGCAATCGACCGCAACCTGGAGTGGATCCTTCTTCATCGCAACCCGCGCCCGATCTTTACCTACGGCGGGTATGGATACCGTCCGGTCTGGACCCGGCGCGCGGGAGGCGAGGCTCGGGCGCCTGAGGCTCCTCCCGAGGGGGCGGCCTCCACTCCCTTCTCCCCCTCGCAGCAGGGCCGCGCTAGCGAAGGCGCCGCTTCCACCTCCTTCGGCGTCTCTCAACCGACGCCCTCCGGCGAGGAAGCGGCATCGACCTCCTTCACCGGATGGCGTGAAGGAGGGGGCGCGGGAGCTGCTTCTACCTCCTTCGCGGATTGGGCTGACCAGACGGCGGATGACCTTTCCGGCGCCATCCCCACCGGTTCCGTACGAATTGAGGGCGCCCGCGGCGGGATCGTGGATCTCAGCGCCGCGGACCGGGCCACCTCCGATCTCTTCGAGGCACTCGGCGAGTCCTCTGGCGGCGGGGGAGGCGGTGGTGGCGGGTGCGTCTGCGCGTGTGCCTGTGCCGGCTGCGCGTGTGCCTGCGCCTGTGCCGGCGGCGGGCGGTGAGGCGGTGTTCCACCCAGGAGAAGCGAGCGAGCGCAACCTCCTCCGCATGCAAGCAGCCTGGCTGGCGCCGGCGCGCGCCCGTCTCCTCCGCCGCGCCGGCATCGCCCGCCGCAAGCGAATTCTGGACCTGGGATCCGGTCCCGGCGCGGTGACCGAAGAGCTCGTGCGCCGCACAGAGGTCCCTCGGCCGTCCGGTGCCAGGGAGGGTACCCAGGACGAGGCCGCTCTGGTGGTCGGGCTCGACCGCTCTCTCGCGGTTCTGCGGGCCGACCCGGAGGCGTTTCGCGGCGCCTCTCGCGTCTGCGCGGATGCCGCCCGCCTTCCCTTCGCCGCCGCCAGCTTCGATCTGGTCTTTAGCCAGTGCGCTCTGATGTGGATGGAGCTGGCCGCGGTGCTCCGAGAGGTCCGGCGCGTTCTCCAGAGGGAGGGCCTCCTCATCGCCATCGAGCCGGACTATGGCGGGATGATGGAGTATCCCGATTTTATCGCCACCCGCGACCTGTGGATCGCCGCGCTCGCGCGCGCCGGCGCCGATCCCTTCGCGGGACGCAAACTCTCCTGGCTCCTCCAGTCCCTCGGCTTCGAGACGCGCATCGAGCTCCTCCCGGAAGTACACCCCCCGTCGCCAGAGCGGTTCAAGCTCCTCGGCACGCTTCCCCTGACGCCGGAGGAGCGCCATCAGATTGCCCGGATCCAGCAAGTGAGCCTCGCCTATCCTCCCATCGTTCACCTCCCCTTCTTCCTGGTGACCGCAACCCTACGATCACGCAAATAATCCTCAAAAAAACCGCAAGGAAACACACCCACGCCGTCGAAACCATCTCTTATTGATTCCAACTACTGGTACATAGGAGGTGCCCATGAAAAAGAGTGTGAAGGTGATGCCCTGTCTGGACATGCAGAACGGCCGCGTGGTCAAAGGGGTCCACTTCGTGGATATCCGCGACGCGGGCGACCCTGTGGCATGCGCGCGCGCGTACTGCGCGGCAGGCGCCGATGAGTTGGCCTTGCTGGACATCACGGCCACGGTGGAGGGGCGAGAAGCGCTGCTGGAGGTCGTTCGGCGCGTGGCGGATGCAACCACGGTGCCTTTCACCGTCGGCGGCGGGATCCGCGACGTGGCCTCCGCCCAGGCGGTTCTGGAAGCCGGCGCCGACAAGGTCTCCACCAGCAGCGCCGCGTTCCGCAAGCCAGAGGTGATCGCCGAGATGGTCAAGGAGTTCGGATCGGAACGGGTGACGGTGGCCATTGATGTCGACCGCAACCCGGCGCTTCCGTCCGGCTACGAGGTCTATATCGACGGCGGGCGCACGGCGACCGGCGTGGATGCGGTCGAGTGGTCCCGGCGGGTGGATGGTTACGGCGTTGGCTGCATTTTGCCAACAAGCAAGGCGGGAGATGGCGCCAAAACGGGATACGAGCTGTCGCTGATCCGGCAGATGGTCGCCGCGGTCTCCGCGCCCATCGTTGCCTCCGGGGGCGCGGGCGAGCTGAGCCACTTTCTCGACGCAGTCGAGGCAGGAGCCACCATCTTGCTTGCTGCTTCTGTCTTCCACTTCGGGATCATCACCATCCCTGAGCTCAAAGAGTATCTGAAAGCTCATGGAGTCATGGTTGGGTAACGCGCGCAGAGAGAGGCGCGTGAGCATGCCGCCTGCTCGCTCCCCTCTCTCTGCGCTGCCTGGTGGACAAGTGGTTGTTGAAGAAGCCGTGGGCCCCACCCTGCCCTGGGCTGCTCTTCAGGCGTTTTGTGGACAATGTGGATAACCGCCCCTCTTCTCAACACCTGTCCCACCGGTTCTCCACAGAGCGTCTCTACCCCATCCGCCTCCTTACCGGGCCTCCCTCGACCGTCCGAAAACCGCACGGCTGCGCCACTTCTGACCACTCTGGGCTTCCGGCCGCGCCAGGCATCAGGCCACCCGGGGCGCAAAGGAATCACACTCTCAACAGTCTAATAAGAACTATAACTGATCCCATTAAGATAGGGTACTTGGAGAATCCGCGCTGTGCATTCCGAGGGAAGCGTGCGCGGAGGCATTGTTTGAGCTCATGCAGATAGAGAAGCTGTTGCTGGTTGATTTCCGCTCTTGTGCGCAGGTCACCCTTGAGCCCGGGCCGGGCATTAACGTGTTGGTTGGCGGCAACGCCCAGGGAAAGAGCACCCTCCTCGAAGCGGTCTACCTGCTCGCGACGAGTCGCTCGCCACGCGCCGGCAAGGACGTGGAGCTGATTCGGTGGGGACAGGAATTCGCAACGGCGTCGGTGGAGGTTTTGCGCGAGGACCGTGGCGAGGTGGGTGTTGAAGTCAGTTTGAGCCGGACCGACCGACGCGTCATGCGCGTCAACGGCGTCCGGCGGCCCCGGGTTGCCGATGTCGTGGGCCAGCTCAACGCCGTCCTCTTTACCACGGCCGACCTCGATATCATTCGAGGGGAACCTTCTCTCCGTCGCCGCTTCCTGAATTTGGAAATCTCTCAGGTCAGTCCACAGTACTGCCATGCACTGCTCAAATATCGGCGCATCCTGGAGCAACGCAATCGGTTGTTGAAGTCGTTGCGCGACTGCGGCGGCAGCGTCGAGACCCTGGATGCCTGGAATGAGCAGCTCATAGCGGTGGGAGCGCGCATGATGGAGCGTCGTCGCACATTCACGCAGGACCTGGGGCGGCACGCTCAACGCATCTACCAGGAGATCGCCGGCGCCGGGGAAGACCTGGAGGTCCGCTATCTGCCTAGCTTCCCGATTGAGGCGGGGGAGGACATCGCCTCGCTTTTTCGGTCGCGGCTTGAGGAGGTGAGGCAGGACGAGCTGGCCCGAGGCATCACGCTGATCGGGCCGCATCGCGATGATCTTGGTTTCCAGGTGAAAGGCACGGACGTGCGCGTTTTCGGATCGCAGGGCCAACAGCGCAGCGT
>DUUU01000201.1 GCA_012841485.1 Armatimonadota bacterium | reverse complement strand
GCCTGAAGCGCGCGGAAGGGGTGCGCGCCACCCCCTCGGCCCGCCGGTTGGCGCGCGAGCACGGCATCGCTCTCTCGGACGTTCCTCCTCCCGCGGAAGGTCCGATCACCGAGAGAGACGTTCTGGCCTACTTGGAGAAGAAGTGAGCGTGGAACGCGGTAGCACTTCGGAGACAAGAAGCGCGAGTGAGAGGGTGGCTCCGGCCCGAGGCGGTGAGCCCCGACGGGTCGTCGTCACGGGGTTGGGCGCCGTGAGCTGCCTGGGAACGACGGTTGCCGCGCTGTGGGAAGGCCTCTGTGCCGGGCGCTCCGGAATCTGCCCCATCGAGCGTCTCGATACTTCGGGCTTGCGCAACGCCACGGGCGGCGAGGTGAAAGCGCTCGCGGCCCTGCGGCTGCCGCCGGGGAGGGAGCCGGCCGACCTAGCCACGCGCTTCGCGCTGGCTGCGGCGCGCGAAGCCGTGGAGGATGCCGGCCTGACCGACCGCTCCGGGGCGGAGCGCCGAGGGATCGCGTTCGCGACCAACTTCGGCGGCGCTTCGCTCTGGGAACGCTTCTCCACCTCCCTGCTGACGGCGCCCGAAGAGGCGGATCCTGCCGATCTGACGGGCTATGCCTTCCTGAACGCGGTCGCGCTCGCCGCGGAGTGTTTCGGGTTTGCCGGCCCGCGCGCCACGCTCTCCCTCTCCTGCTCCTCGGGAGGCGCGGCGATTGGGTGGGCGCTCGATGCGATCCGGCTCGGGCGGGCCGATGTCGTCCTCGCGGGCGGCTATGACGCGCTCAGCCTCTCCGCGCTCGCCGGACTCAGCGTCTTGCGGACGATCACCGCGGAGAAGCTGCGCCCCTTTGATAGGAAGCGGAGCGGCACGATCTTCGGCGAGGGGGCCGGCATGCTTCTCCTGGAGGAGCGAGAGCACGCCCGTGCCCGAGGCGCGCGCATCTACGGCGAAGTGTGTGGTGCCGCCACGAACAACAACGCCTACCATGTCACCGCGCCCGACAAGCGCGGGGAGGGCCTCACCCAGGTCGTGCGTGCCGCGCTCGCGGACGCGGCGATTGATCCCGAGGCCGTGGATTACGTCAATGCCCATGCCACGGGCACGAAATACCACGACGTGGTGGAGACGCTGGCGATCAAGCAGAACCTGGGCGAGCGTGCCTACCAGGTGCCCGTCAGCTCCATCAAGGCGGCAACGGCGCACGCCATGGCCGCCGCCGGCAGCCTGGAAGCGATTGCCTGCCTGCTGGCAATCCGCGATGGCGTTGTGCCCCCAACGCTCAACTATGAGGAGCCGGACCCCGAATGCGACCTGGATTGCGTGCCCAACGCGGCGCGAGAGGCGCGCGTGACGTGCGCCCTTTCCATCTCGGCGGGGATTGGGGGGAACAACGCGGCCCTGATACTGCGGAGGGATGAGCCGTGAGCGTGGTCGTGACGGGGATAGGGGCGGTATCGGCAATCGGGAGTGGCGAGGCGTTCTTCGAGGCGCTCCGGCAGGGCGCGTCCGGCATCTCCGAGGTGACGATTCTCGATCCGGGGGAGAGCGCGTCCACCCTCGCGGCGGAGATTGCCGAGTTTGCGGTTGAGGAGTACCTGGAGAGCGCCAAGACGTACCTCGACCGTACTTCGGCGTTTGCCCTGGCAGCGGGGGCGCTGGCGATGCGTGATGCAGGTTACTCCGTGGCGGCCGGCGAGGGGATCCGCGCGGGTGTCTCGATGGGCACGGCCTACGGCTGCCTCGGCACGATGGGCGCGTTCTGGGAGGGCGTCCTCGAGAAAGGACCGCGGCTCTCCAGTTCGTTGCTCTTCACGCACTCCTACATCAACACGCCCGTCAGCCTGGCGTCTATCGAGTTCAACCTGGCCGGGCCGCACGGGTGTTTCTGCGAGGGCGCTGCCTCTGCCGGGCATGCTCTGGCGGATGGCGTGATTCAGATCGAGCGCGGGCGCGCGGATCTCATGCTTGCTGGCGGTGGCGAGGCGCTCTCGCCCTATCTCTATTGCGGCTACGCGGAGATGGGCTGGCTCTCTCCGGGCGAGGGGGGCCAAGAGGGCGCGCGGCCCTTCGCGGCCTCGCGCAACGGGTGCGTCCTGGGCGAAGGCGCCGGCTTCCTGCTTCTAGAGCGTGAAGAGTCGGCACGGCAGAGAGGGGCTCGACCGCGGGCGCGGCTGCTGGGAGCCGGCCTGGGCGGTGGACTCGCCGAGGGCGGCGCCGCCGCGGCGATGCAGGCAGCCCTCGCGGAGGCGGGAGTGGCGCCCGCGGATGTGGATGCGCTCTTCGCCTCGGCCGCGGGCATGGGAGAGGCCGATGCTGCGGAAGCGGCCGGCATCGAGGAGGTGTTCGGCGGCAGCCGCGTGCCCGTGGTCGCCTTGAAGGCGGCTCTGGGAGAGACGCTGGGTGCCTCGGGGGCGCTCGCGGCGTTCGCGGCGGTGCATGCCCTGGAGACCGGGCTTCTTCCCGGAGCGCCCGGTGCCGGCGCGCCTGAGTTCTCCCTCGATCTGGTGCGCGAGCCGCGAACCATACCCTGCCGGCACATCCTGGTGAACGCCTTCGATCCTCGCGGGGGGTGCGTCTCCCTGCTCTTCGGCCGCGTGTAGCCAGAGCGCACGCCGGGGAAATCACCCGGCCTGCCCTGCGATCTCCCTCTCCTCTAGAATCGCAAGGGGCCGGTCCCCACCGGGAGCCGGCCCCGGGAGTCCCGTGGGGGCGGAATCAGAGCCCACGGCATCCCTGCCATCCCCCATCCGCGCCCGGCGCGTCTATCCACGGTGTTCACCCCGCCGCTTCCCTGGCGAGCAGACTGTCAGAGGTCTGGGAGGAGAGACCCTTGCCGCCGCGAAGTGAACGGCAAGGAGGGCATCCTGATGTTCATCGACATTCACGTTCACACGCGCTACTTCCGGGGTCCAGAGCGCCTCGTGGGGGGCACCTATGCCTCCCCGGAAGAGCTGATCGAGATGCTGAAGCCGCGCGGCGTGCGCAAAGCGGTCATCCTGCCCGGCGTGAACCCCGAGTGCGCCTTCATCATCCAGAGCATGGGCGAGGTGCTGGCGATTGTCGAGAAGTACCCCGACTTCTTCATCCCCTTTATGAATATCGACCCGCGCCAGGTGCGCAACTCGCCCGACGCCGACCTCGGCTACCTGATGCGCTACTACCAGGAGCGCGGGTGCAAGGGGATCGGCGAGGTGTGCGCCAGTCTCCCCTATGACCACCCGCTGATGGAGAACCTCTTCCGCCATGCCGAGGCGTGCGGGCTGCCGGTCCTTTTCCACATCGCGCCGAAGCAAGGCGGCTACTACGGCATCGTGGACAGCCTGGGCCTGCCCGGGTTGGAGGGCGCCCTGCGCAAGTTCCCAAAGCTCAACTTCATCGGGCACTCGCAGCCGTTCTGGGCCGAGATCAGCGGCGACCTGACCGAGGACCAGCGCAACGGCTATCCCAAGGGCAAGGTGGTCGAGGGCGGCGCCGTCGTCCGGCTCTTCCGCGAGTACCCCAACTTGTGGGGTGACCTCTCGCCTGCAGCAGGGAGCGGGTTCAACGCGATCTCGCGCGACCCGGAGTTCGGCTACGCCTTTATGGAGGAGTTCCAGGACCGGCTCCTCTTCGGCACCGATATCTGCGACCCGCGGAACAAGCTGACGCTCATCGACTATCTGAACACCGCCGTCGCCGAGGGGCGCCTGAGCCGGGAAGCGTATGAGAAGATCGGGTGGAAGAACGCCGAGCGCCTGCTCGGGCTTCCTTCCGCGTGAGGGAAATCGGGCCGGCCGGAGCGAAACGGCCGGCCCATCGCAACTCCCTGCCAGAGCTTTACACCAGTAGCCACCAGCTGAGGGGGGAGAGCCCCACAAGCAGTGGCTATGGGAGTGTTAGGAGATCTCGTCAGGACCGACGACGACGGGGAGCTCCTCATCGCCGCCAGGCGGCTCGATGGCCCGCACCTCGTACGTGGTCTCCTCTTTGCGGAGGGGATAGTCGACGTCCGCCGGGCCGTCGCCGTTGACCCGGACGGAGACATGCACCTCGCTGTATGCGACTGATTTATGCTCACCGAGATGCTCCCAACCGAGGGTCGTACTGTCCGTATAGATTTCGTGTATATCACAGTAGAGTCTCACTGGACCCTCGCCATTGACCAGGACTTGGTACGGGTAGGGGCCTGGCACCTCGCCGATGCCGTCACTCGCGTAAGCGCCCACGCAGTTCCAGTAGTTCCAGGTGTCGTTTCGCCCGAAGGCCTGGATGTGGACTCTGCCGTTCGCATAGGCCCAGGCTTCGACGGTATCACCCGGGTAGTAGATCCCGGCGGGCACGGCGCGATGTTCGGCCCATCCCTCGGCCGTCACTTCCGCAACCGCGTTGGATGGGGTGCCCAGGCCAAGCAGGCAGCCTAGAAAGAGGGATGTGAGATACTTCATCGCTTGATCTCTCCTTCCTTTTCGCTCCATGGGGGTGGCGGGCCCCAGGAGCCGCGAAGCACTCTCCCGCCATAGCCGCGAGAGCGCACCGCGTGGCTATGGAACAGGGAGTAGCGATCCGTGAAATAGGAGTTGTCGTACGAGCCAAAACGCTCGGCTCCGCCTCCTATGGTGGGTCCGAAATCGTCGGGCGTGCCAGTTCTCTCGAGTTTCTTGTCTGTCATTGGCCAGCACAACGATGTGGTTGAGCCGGAAACGCTGGAATGGACCCGGCCGAGGACCAGGCCGTCGGGATAGGCCGCGAAGGTCGCGTGCATGGAGCCCGTTTCCGCTCGTTTCATAGCACTGTGAGCGGAGCTAAGTCCACCGCCGGCATAGACCGCGACGGTGAAATCGATCCACCGGCGCGCGCTCTTTCCGATGGAGGGGATCCATACCTTCTCGCCCCGCTGCAGGGCAGCACGCTGCTCGGGTGTGAGGTGCGGCCAGACGTGCCTCGCCCAGGATGGGCTTCCCATCCGGCTGCCCTTCAGCATTGCCCATCGCTCTCGGGCGCGGAGGCCGCGCGATGGGAGAGGATCCATGGTGTAGCGAATCCGGTCATGAGGGGGGCCCCACTGCGCCCCGGTGGCGACAGCGAGGAGGTCCAGCGCCTCGGCCGCCGAGACGCCGGGAGCCGTCACCGCCACCGGAAGTTCCGCGAGGGTGGGGTCCACCGCGATATCAGCGACCACGGCGCGCGCGATTTGGGCGACCAGCTGGCCCAGCGTGCCCTTCCCTTCCAGATTGACGGTTGCTACCAGGCGTGTCTTGGCGAAAGGCTGGCCGCTTCCCAGGTGGGAGAGCAGGTTCTGCCAGGCGGAGGGCTCCCCCGCGGCTTCAGGCGGGACGGGGCCCAGCGGCCGCCGGGCGGGCTTGGGATGCGCGCTCTCCGTCTCCACGACCAGCATCCCATCCACGACACGGAGCCAGCTTTTCTCCTCGCTCGCCAACTTCGGAGAGGAGCGGGCGGGTATCTCGCCGCGTGCCACTTCAGCGCGGTAGTAGTCGCGAACCGCTGCGATCTCTCGCTCGCCAAGCGGCGCTGGGATGACGACGCATTCGATGCCATCGGGAAGCGCCTCCGGCTTCACCCGCTCCCAAAGCTCGACGAGGAGAAGGCGGACTGTGCGACCAGCCTCTCCTGGGTCGGGCGTGGTGGAGGGCGCCTGAAGCGCGGGCTTCTCGCCGATGGCGAGCAGGTCGCCGAAAAGGAAGCCGTCGACGCCATACTCCTCCAGGAGGGCATCCACCATCTCCCAGAGTGTGTCGGCCTGCACAGTCTTCTTGCCTCGGGTTGGGGCCGGGCGCGCAATGGCCGTTTTGATCTGGAAGTCGCGGTGAAGAGTGACGGCGACCTCTTCGAGGGTGCGCCCGGTGAGGTCCACGCGGTAGGGGGGCCCGGTGGGCGCGGCGCCTGCCGCCACGGCAGAGAGAACGAGCGCTCCCAGAGCCGCCAGAAGTCTGGTCATTTCCCTTCTCCCTTCGCTGGCATGGCAATCCAGGGCAGGCCTGTCAACTCGGTCTTGAGCTGGAGATAGGCGGCACCGCCGATGGTCTCCGAGGCCCCAGGCGTGCCCAGCATGAAATTCCCCGTGGTCTCACTCTCATAGAGCGCGAGATGCGCCGTGCCCGTGGCATCGGGCAGGTCGGCCATCTGCATGCGAAACGCGGCGGCAAACCCGATCTCCACGAGGCGAGCCACGCGGGCACGCGCAGCTTCTGGCAGCGATCGGAGCGTGCCCAACGTTGCGCCGGGGAGGAGAGGCCAGAGCTCGCGAATGGTGGCTTCACGCGCTATCTGGCGTTCGGTGGGAGTGGCGCGCGCCAGCCCCCAGAGCGGCAAGGGGAGCGCGCTCCAGAGCCGCTCGGCTGTCGTGCGCGGTGGCGTCAGAAGGTAGCCTTCGCCCGCGCGATCCAGGGTGAGCCGGCCGATGCGCGCCAGCGCCAGCAGCAGGTCTCCCGCGGTTGCGCCCTCGCTGACCACCGTGACCAGGGGCTGTGCTGGAACGGACGCAATCTCCAGTGGCAGGCTCGCTTCCGCGGCAATCCGCTTCGCCGCTTCCGCGATTGGAACGCCTCGCAAGGCCAGCCGTGTGGCTGTGCTGGCTCGCGCGTCATCGAGAAACGGCGGCTGCTGCTTCCGCGTAGCCTGCACCACCCGGCGCGTGAACTCCTCGCGTCCCAGCGCGGCGCGCTGCTCTGCCATTCCCCGGGCGATGGTATCGAGCTCGGGACCGTGGAAGATGAGATGGAACGGCCCCAGCTGGCTCCCCTCCTCTCCAGCTGCCGGAGGGCGCTCGAACAGGAGAGCCAGATGGACCTTGCACGGGTCCTCTCTATCGCCAGGCCGGGAAGGTCTCGGAGGTTCGAGACGCCACTGGCCGTGCCCGGAGCGCGCCCCCGCGAGTTGCCACAGGGCTTCGTCCAGCTGGTTGCCCACGATCCAGCAGAGCGCCTGGTGGACCGCTCGCGCGGCGCGCTCGTCCTTCTCGCCCCGGCAGAGGACGCGCACGGCCTCCAACAGCACGGGCATCTCTTCAGGGACTGTGTGGCGGCCCACCCGCGGGTGGAACACCAGCCGGCGCTCGTCCGGCGGGAGCGCCGCGGCGAGTGTCTCGCGCAGGCTGGTGGTCGTCGGGGCGGCTCCCATGACGATGCCCCGCCATTGGGTCACGTCCAGGCCTCTTTCGTGCAGCACCACCTCGGCGTTCTGAGGCACCAGGTCTTGCCCGCCGCCCTGCGAGCCGATGGTGGCCACGACGGCCACCACGGGCTCGGGAAGCGCCGGGCTCGCGCGCGCTGGTCTATCGGCCGCAATCGCTGCAAAGAGACAACACCAGAAGAGCGCAAGGAGTGAGAACCGCAGAGAAGCCATAGGCGTACCCTCCTGTACCCGTGCTGGCATCACAGGTGCGGGAGTACGATAGCAGCCAAATGCATGCGACGCTTGCTGTTGCTCCAGCCGTTACCCCACGCACCCTCGCAGCCGACGTACGTATAATTGTAGCGCTGGGTTCTCCGGTGGACCGTACGATTCCTCCCAGCGTTACTATCCGATCCGGGGTTGATGCCGCGGAATGAAGGGGTCAGGCGTAGACGGAGAGGGTGCGGGCGATGCGTGGCCGGACGGGGGCGGGCTCCTATGGTGCGGCTAGGCGCCGCAACACCGCTTGTACTTCTTGCCGCTGCCACAGGGGCATGGCTCGTTGCGCCCGATCTTCCTACCCTTTCGCACCGGCATGCCAGGTGTCGCGGGTGCCTGTGCCGGTGAGGGTGGTTTCCAGGCCGCAACCGGTGGCTTCGGAGGCGGAGCCTCATTGTAGCAGTACCACGACCCCAACTCGGCCTCGGTATCGTCGATCAGCGTGTAGTTGCCAATCCTGCGGGTGAGCTCCAGCGCGGCTTCCTTGCCTTGGGAAAGCTGCCTCTCGACCTCCTTCAGGCTGATAACAAAGCGTTCGACCAGAGCCTCCTCGTACGCCTGGCGAATCTCATCCATCAGCTCGCCTGGCCAGAGATCGGTGGAGACGACAACGAGTTTGGCCCAGACAAAGCCCCCCTCTCTTTCCAGGCGCCCGTGGAACAGGCTCCGGAAGTAGGAGATGACCTCATCCCGCTCCTTCATGCCGGTCATGACCAGAGTGACGAGCGCCTTGAGGCCGGCACTACGTACATACTCGTTGACGTTCGGGTTCTCAATCAGGCGCTCGATGTGGCTCGTGTCGCCGCCGGAAACGGAGGCCAGGATGCGCCCCATGTCCTCCGTCAGCACTTCTTCCAGCGTGTCCGCGATCGCATCGCTGGGGATGGAGAGGAGTTCCGCAATCGCCGGGTAGGCGCGCGTCTCACGGAACTGAGCGAGGAGGTAGAGAGCGAATGTGAGGGCGGTCGATTCCTCTAGGGTCTCGCCACTGGCGAGGGGTTCCCGCGCTTCGTCGATCACCCGGATCAGTTCCGGCGTAATCTCCTCTTGGCGGTCCACCGCCTCCCGGATCGCCTCCCGGGGCAGCTTGCCCGTATATCGCGACAGTTCCTCCAGAATCTCAGGAATCTCCACCTGCTTCCGCCTTTCGTTCTACGGCCCTGGGCCAGGGCGATGCTACCTCGCCACTCGTAGGGAGGCTATTCGAGCGTCCATTCGATTGCTCACTCTCGTACTCGACTTTGGTCTGCGCGCCGACTCCTCCGGCAGAAACGAGCAGACACAAGATCAGGAAGTACCTCATCGCAGAACCTCCATGAGATACCGCCTTACCAGGCGAGCGGTGCTCATACGCCCGGTTGTTGAACACCATACGCCTGTGGTTCGCCATTGGCCGGGCTCCTCCTCGCCCATCCGGCACGCCTACCGAGGAGAAAGCGGGCGCGCGCAGAACTGTGGGGAAAACGGCAATCGCTTGGAAGGGGCGCCGGTCCGCACGGGCCGACGCGCAGGTGAGCGTCATGATCCGTCACTCTCTCGCGCTTCTTGGAGCTCTTCTCGCGGCGATGGCGGCGCCGGTTGCTTTCGCGGCGCCCCGGGAGAACCTCCTCCCGAACCCGGATTTCGAGGCGGAAGACGCCGCCGGATGGGAAAAGCGAACCCCGGATGACGCCGACCGCGCACTCAGCATCGTCACGGAAGCGGCCCACTCCGGCAAGCGAGGCGCGCGGATCACGAACCGGAAGCCAACGATCAGCCGCTGGCGCCTGGGTGCCGATGGCAAGATCAAAGTGCCGGAGGGCGCCACCATCCGGCTTTCCGGCTGGATCCGCTCCGACCTGGGGCCCGAGGGCTATGCCAGCCTGCGCCTCTACTGCATGCGCGACCGGGGCGAAATCATGGCGCAGCGCGACTCTCGGCATGTTATCGGCAAATCTGATTGGACACGCGTCGCCGCCACGGTGAAGGTGCCCGAGGGCACCCAATACGTGATGGCCTACCTGGAGCTGCAAAACGCCGTGGGCACCGCCGATTATGATGACCTCTCGCTGGAAGTCCTCTTCGTACCCGAGCCGGTGCAGGTGCGGCGCGACCTGATCCTCCTCACCGACGCCCCCGAAGAGGATGCCACCGTGCGGAACCTGGAGACGCTCTACCCGCGCCGCATCACGCGCAGCGCGTCAGGAGCCCAGGTGGATTGGGAGAGCGCCCAGGGTGCCATCGTCTATTTGCGCGACCCGGCGAAGGCCCTGGACCTGGCGGCCGTGGAGCGCTTCGCCGCGAGCGGCAAGCCGGTGGTCATGGACCTCGGCGTTTACGCGCGGGCGCGCGGCCTGGAGCTGAAAGAGACGGCCGGCGAGGACGAGCCGACCCTGCGCATTGTGGAAGAGGACCCGCTCACCCGGGGCTTCCGCGCGGGCGACACGATCCCCTGGTATGGCGGCGCGAGAGGCGCCTACACGCAGCGCGCGCTCGTCACGCCTGGCCGGGCGCGCGTCCTGGCCGAATCGTCGCGCGGCGGCGCCCTCCTCGTCGTGGAGAAGGTGGGGCAGGGGAGCGTGCTCGCCACCGACCTGATCACGCTCCCGGAGCCGGTCTGGAGCCGGCCCGGCAGCTTCAACAAGTACCTCTTCCTCGGTAACCTGTTGGGCAAGAGCGCGCGCTATGGGCGTTACTTCCGCGAGCGCCTGACCTACGAGGGGTTTGTCGCCGCCATGCGCGCCCTCGCCAACGAGCAGCCGGCGCTGCGCTTCATGGAAGAGGGTCCGGCACACGGTGACTACCGCCTCTGCTCGCTCAACCTGGGCGAGCCGGGCCGGCCCGCCTTCCTCGTAT
>DUUU01000200.1 GCA_012841485.1 Armatimonadota bacterium | reverse complement strand
GGCCGTGCTGGCCGTTCCCGCCGCACCGACGCCCACCGATGGTCCCGTCATCCGCGTGGGTCTCGGCCAGCGCGCGACGGCGGTGCGCCTCTCCTCTCGTGCCGGGCTCCAGGTGCAGGGCCCCGATGGCGGCCTCCTCCTGGAGGTCCGCCGCGCGGTCACCCTGCAGCCGGTCACCCTGCAGCCCGTGGCTCCACACGCGGGCACTCGCCAGCCGGTCGCTCGAGAGGTTGGCGCGCGCCAGCCAGGCGCGTCGAATGCCGATGCGCGCCAGCCAGGCGCGCCGGACGTGGCTACGCCAGAGTCACCGGCGCCCGGCACCCCGGAAACCGCGCCGCCAGAGACCAATGAGGCGCCCATCGTGCCAGATCGCCCGGCCGGCCCCCTGCTCTCCGCAACCGATACCAGCGATGGCGAGGCGCCCGCGCTGGCCATCCCCTTCTCCACCCTCCGCATCGTTCCACGCGAGGAAGGCGCCCCCCTGGACCTAGGCAAGAGGCGGTATCGGGGCACGATTGAGGTGCGCGTGGACGCCCGCGGGCGCCTGACGGTAGTGAACCTGCTCCCCCTGGAGGAGTATCTCCGCGGCGTCCTGCCCATGGAGCTCTCTCCCTCCGCGCCGTTGCAGGCGTTGCGCGCGCAGGCAATCGTTGCCCGTACCTTCACCTTCTCAGCTCTGGGGCGGCATCGTGCCGACGGCTTCGACGTGTGCGATGGCACGCATTGCCAGGTCTACGCCGGCGCTGGCCACGAGCGCGACGCCACCGACCGCGCCGTGCGCGAGACCCGCGGCCTGGTTCTCCGGCATGAAGGGAAGCTGGTGCCTACCTATTACCACGCCGCCTGCGGGGGCGCAACCGACAGCCCCTCCGAGGTGTGGGGCGGCGCCTCCGATTTCCCCTGCCTGGCGGGCGTCATCGATGCACCCGCTCCCCTTGGGGAGGAGCTCGCTACCGAGCCGGGCATCCTCTCGCTGGCCCTGCGCGGCGCGGAGTTCTACTGCGGTGGCTCGCGAGAGTTCTCCTGGGAGTTCGAGCGCACGCGCGCCGAGCTGGAACGGACGCTGGAGCGCACGCTTCCTGGCATCCTGGGGAAGCGCGTTCGCCTTGGAACTCTGCAGGCACTCGTGGTCACCGGGCGCACGCGCTCGGGTCGGGTTCGCTCGCTCGAGGTGCGGGGAAGCGAGGGCACGGTCACGCTGCGCGGCGATAGCATCCGGTGGGCGTTCAACTCCGGGCGTCCGGAGGCGCCGGCGCTCCCCAGCACGCGCTTCGTCGTGCGCCCCGTCGCCTGCTCGTCGGGAGAGGAGAAAAAACCCGAGCGGTATCGATTCTATGGTCTTGGCTCCGGGCACGGCGCCGGCCTCTGCCAGTCGGGCGCCATCGGCATGGCCCGGCGCGGGCACGACGCGGAGCGCATCCTGGCGCATTACTTCCCGGGCGCCTCGATTGCGCCGGCGATAGGAGGCGCGCAGTGACCGGGTGCTTTCCGCACTATGCCTCTTTGCCGACGCGCCGGGTGGTCGGCCTCATGTCCGGCACCTCCGCCGATGGCATCGACGCGGCACTCTGCGAGATCTCGGGATCGGGGCGGAACGCCCGGGTGCGCCTTCTCCATGCGGAGACGGTGCCCTACCCGCCGGAGATACGCGCCGAGGTGCTCGCCCTCTCCACGCCGGGCGATGTCTGCCTGTCGCGGCTCTGCCGGCTCGACTCCATCCTCGGCCAGCTCTTCGCAGACGCCGCCTTGAAAGCGATCGCCGCCGCCGGCCTGCAACCGGATGCCATCCACCTGATCGCCTCGCACGGCCAGACGCTCTGCCATCTCCCCGAGCCAGGCGGGCCAGGCGAGTGGCGTGTGCGCGCGACTCTTCAGATTGCGGAGCCGGCGGTCATCGCGCGCCGGACGGGAATCCTCACCGTCGCCAACTTCCGGGCGGCAGACCTGGCCGCGGGAGGCCAGGGCGCCCCCCTGGTGCCGTACGCCGATTGGGTCCTCTTCACCGATCCGAGGCGCGACCGCGCGGTGCAAAACATCGGCGGCATCGCCAACGTCACCTACCTCCCCGCCGGGGCCACGCTCGCAGAGGTGCGAGCATTCGACACCGGCCCTGGGAATATGCTCATCGATGGAGCGGTTCGCCGCTTCACGGCCGGTGCCGAGAGTTGCGACCGAGGCGGCGCGCGGGCAGCCGCCGGGCGCGTGGATCCCGGACTCCTGGCCTGGCTGATGAGCCATCCCTTCCTCTCGCAGCCGCCTCCCCGCTCCACCGGGCGCGAAGCCTATGGCGAGCAGTTTCTGTCCCAGGTGCTCGCGCGTGCGGCATCGCGCGGTCTCGGAGAAGCGGAGATCCTGGCGACGCTCACCGCCTACACCGCGACATCGATCGCCGATGCCTACCGGCGCTGGCTGCCACGGCTTCCAGAGGAGATGATCTTGGGAGGGGGCGGCGTCCACAACGCAACCCTCCTGCGGATGATCGCCGATGAGCTTCCCACCGTGCGCTTACGCACCCACGCGGAGTTTGGCGTTCCGGATGATGCCAAAGAGGCGCTGGCATTCGCCCTCCTCGGGAATGAGGCCCTCTTGGGCGTGCCGGCAAACGTGCCGGGTGCAACTGGCGGGCAGCCGGCCATCCTGGGCCAGGTCGCTTTTCCGTAACCAGCCCAAAGACAGTCACTGTATCGGTCTCGCGTGTCTGCGTGGTTTGGCGCACTCTTCCGTTTAGGTACCGTCTGGCGCCGGGTAAATGCTTGAAGATGCGCGCTCTCCACGTACGGAGTCATCTCTGCCGCCTGGGGGCAGCATGCCTCCTCAGCTTGCGGGGCTCGCCCCGCAGGGAAGGAGTCACGCGACCATGACAGATGTGAAGCATAGAGCGGCCATGGATCAAGGCGAGAAGACGGATCGGCAGTCGCCGCAAGACCGGCGGCCGGGGCAGCCGGATGCTTCCGGGGGCGATCCCCCGCGCGATGGTGACGAGAGGCCGAGCAAACGCGACCAGTCACGCCCAGAAACGCTGCCCTCTGCGACCACTTCGGGCGGGCTCCCCTCCGAACCGGGCTGGATGCGCTCGTGAGCCCGCCGCGGGCTGGCGTCGGCCCGGCCCCGCGCGAGCGGCGACACGGCGGATGAAGTGGACGGACGCGGATGGGATGGTGCGGGCACCTCGGGCCCCCGCCGGCATCGACACCACGAATGAGAGGAACGGGCACGGATGGGCAGGGTGCAGGCACAGTGGGCTCCCACGGGCGCGGGCGATATGAACCTCGCAGGATAGACCAGCTATTCCGAAGGAAGCTTTGTCTGCACCCGGCATCATCCCAAGACGCTTCCAGTTCCATTTGTCCGCGTTCATCTGTGTCCATCTGCGGATGACGATACGCCCGCGCGAATGCGCCGGCCCCAGGGAAAGGGGCTACCGCGTGAGGCTCGCGGCGCTGCAGATTGACACACGGCGGAACGCTATGCTAGAATGGTGCCGGGCGTGATGGCATCGAAGATGCCCAAACGCCTTGCGCGGCAGCTCTTTGCCTGCCGCAACCGCCTACGTCCAAACCCCGAAGGCGCTGCCGCACCCGCGGCCAGGCAGCTTCTCCCCCAAGGGGAGTATCAAAGCACAGGCGTGTGATGCCACATTTCCAGGAAAGGAGGAAGGCGGGGGCCGGATTCCTTCCGCCCGAGGCGGACGCGATATGAAAAGACGGCAGCCCCCTGCTACATTCTCCGTGGATCGCAACGTGGGGTTCCTGCTCTGCCAGCTCCTTGCCCCGTCCATCGGCAAGGTCCGGCGTGCCCCCGCTCCTGCACCCGCGCCCGAAGAGGTGGAGCGCATCGCGGTGCTGAAGCTTGCTGGCCTTGGCAGCCTGGTGCTCGCATCCCCAACGCTCGCGTCGCTGCGCGCGCGCTTCCCAAGTGCGCATATCACGTTTATCACCCAGCTGGCCAACCGGCGCCTTCTGGAGACCAACATCGACGTCGATGAGGTCTACTATCTCGATACGAGTTCGCCCTGCGCCACGGCGGCTGGCTTCTGGCGGCTCTTCCGGCATCTCTGCCGTGGCGGCTACGACCTGGTGGTGGACCTGGAGCCCTCCTCGCGCTGCACCGCGCTCCTCTCCTTCCTGAGCGGCATTCCCCTGCGCGCCGGCTTCGACACGCCGGGCCATGCCCGAGGGCAGCTGTTCAACCTTCCGGTACCCTACGAGGAGCACATCCATCTCGTGGAGGCGTTCCACCGCCTCGCGGAGCGGCTGGGCGCCCCCGCCGTCGGGCGGCTCCAGCTCACCCCCATCCACTACCCACTCGCCGACGAAGCCGTGGTCGAAAGCTTCGCCCTCCAGCAGCACCTGACGCCGGAGCGCCCGCTGGTCGCCATTCACCTGGGCGCGGATGAAAGTCCGACAGGGCCGCGCTGGCCCACGGAGCGCTTCGCGCAACTGGCGGACGCGCTGATCGCGGAGTATGGCGTGCAGGTGGTCTTCACCGGCTCCGCGAAAGAGACCCCCCTCGCAGCCGAAGCGTTGCGCGCGATGCATCATGAGGCCGTGGATGCCTCCGGGCATCTGAACATTCCCCAGCTGGCCAGCCTGATGGCGCGCTGCGCCCTCGTCATCTCGTGCGACGCTGGCCCGCTCCATATCGCGGCCGCCATGCGCACCCCCGCGCTGGGTCTCTACGGCCCGACCGCACCAGAAAAAGAGGGGCCGTGGGGAGAGCACTGCACCACCCTCTATCACCGTCTGCCCTGCAGCCCCTGTAGCAGCCACGCCTGCGGCAAGCCCTCGCGATGCCCCCACGGCGACTGCCTCCGCTCCATCACGGTGCCCGAGGTCTTGGGAGCGATCCGGGCGCGCTACGCCTCGCTCCTCCGCCCGGAACGCATCCTCGCCGCATCCACTCCCGCGAAATGAACCCGCCCGGCGCCGGCCGGCGGGGAGGGACGGGGCGCGTGGCGAACTGCTTCGAGAGCGGTACTCTGCGCGGGCCGGTCAGGCCGCGTATCGATGAGGAAGGAGGATGCGGCGAGAGGCGCGGTTGCGCATCACGCGACCCGGGTTTCGCCCCCGAAGCAGAAGGTTTCTCGCCGCAAGCGTTGTGAAGGCGTATCCACTCCACCCCATCCGGCGCGCCATCAACCTCGATGGCGCCTGGGAGTTCGCATGGCTGGGCGAGGCCGATCTCTCCTCGCTCGACCCGGCACGCCTCCGCTTCGATGAAATCGAGGCCGTGCCGGGCGTCTTCGATACCGGCATCAAGCGGTATGGCGCGCGAGGAACCGGCGTCTACCGCCGGCGCGTTCCCTTCCCCGCTCCGGCTGGGACGCGGCTGCGACTGCGCCTCAACGGCCTGGGGCTGTGGGGCCGCGTCTGGTGGGATGGCGAGTGCCTCGGCGACGTCGAGCTCCCCTACAGCGGCTACACGTTCGAGATCACCGCAAACGGCGCCGATTGCCACGACCTGGCCATCGCCGTCGATAACCGCTTCGATGCGGAGCGGACGCCGCTCTTCCCGCCATACAGCGACTTCTATGCCTATGGCGGCATCTACCGGAGCATCGAGCTGGAGGAGCTGCCTCCCCTGCACGTCGAGCGCATCCGGGTGCAGACCGTGGACCTCGACGCCGCCCGGGTGCGCCTGGAGATCCGCCTGGGGGGCGACGTGCCCGATGAGCTCACCCTCCGGCTTGCCTTTGATGGAGGCGATGGCGAGCTCGTCGCGGCCCGGCCGGAGGGAGGCGTGGTCCGCCTGGAGCGCGTCTTGCCTGACTCGCGCCCGTGGTCTCCCGATCACCCCGAGCTGCATACGGTCACCGTCACGCTCCCGCACGACCAGATTGTCGAGCGGTTTGGCCTGCGCACCGTCGCGGCGCGCGACGGCGCCATCTGGCTCAACGGCGAGCGCGTGCGCCTGCTGGGCATCAACCGGCATGAAGCCCACCCGCAACTGGGGCCGGCTCTGCCGCCCGCGCTGGTCGCCGAGGATCTCCAGATGATCAAGGCGCTGGGGTGCAACTTCGTCCGGCTTGTCCACTACCCGCACGACCCCATCACCCTCGACCTGTGCGACGAGCTCGGCCTGTTGGTCTGGGAAGAGACCATGGGCTGGCAACTGGGAGAGAGGGAGTTTCTTAGCCCCCGCGCGCGTGCCCAGATGGTGGACCAGGCGCGGCGCATGGTCGCCGATGGGATCAACCACCCGTCGATCATCCTGTGGGCGTTCCTGAACGAGAGCGCCTCAGACCATCCCACGGCGGTACCGGTTTACCGCGAGATCTCGCAGGCGATCCGCGAGCTCGATCCCACCCGGCTGGTCACGTGGGCCTCGCACCGCTACGAACGCGACCTCTGCTGGGAGTTCGCCGACGTCGTCTCGCTCAACTTCTACCCCGGCTGGATCCACCCGACCGGCGATTGGAGCACGCCCAATCTCTCGCTCATCGCCCCCTATCTGGCGGAGAAGGCCGACTACTGCGCGCGCCCGGGGCTGGAGGGAAAGCCGCTCCTGGTGAGCGAGATCGGCGCGTGCGGGCTGTATGGCTACCATGATCGCGCCCGCGCTCAATGGTCGGAGGAGTTTCAGGCGGACTACTTTGATGAGGCGTGCCGGGCGATTCTGGAGGAGCCGCGCTACGCGGGTCTGGCACTCTGGCAATTCTGCGACACGCGCTCTTACGTGAACACGGGGAATATCCGCGTGAAGCCGCGTGGCTACAACTCCGCCGGCCTGGTGGACGAATACCGCCGGCCCAAGCTGGCCTACGACGTGGTCGCGCGCCGCTTCCGCGAGGCACGGTAGGGCCCCTTCCCAGGGCCCGCGCACGCTCTCATCCGCATCCTTCGCCTTCATCCGTGATCTCTTCTTGACAGGTTGTTCGCCCGGCGATAGAATAAACATGGTTCTACGCCCGGTCGAAGCAATAGGTGAGGTGGGGAGGAGCGGACGAGCGCCCATGGCCCGGAAGAGAGATCCCTTGCCATCCCGGAGCGGATGGCATAGGCCCCTTGGGGACCTGGAGCAGGCGGTAATGGACGTGGTATGGTCCCACGGGACCATCGGCTCGCCCGGGGTGCAGGGGGCGCTTGCGCCCGAACGCCAGCTGGCGCTGACGACCGTGGTCACGACCCTCGACCGCCTCTACAAGAAGGGCATTTTGCGCCGGGAGCGAGTCGGCAAGGGCTATCAGTACTCGGCAGCTGTGAGCCGGTCGGACCTGGAGCAAAGGATCGTGCGCGGGGTCCTGGCGGATCTGATGACCGAGTTCCCCGATGCCCTCACCAGCCTCCTGGAGGAGGACGCCGCCCTCCCCCCGGATCTTCACGACCGGCTCTCCGAGTGGCTGCGACGGCAGCAGGAGGAGGCAGAGAATGCGTAGCCTCGCCCTCGTGCCGGCAGCCCTCACGCTCTTCCTGGCGACGGCTGCCATCCTGCTCGCCGGCACCGCCCAGGCTGTGCAGTGGCTCCCCTGGTTCCGGCGTGGCTCCGCGGACCTGCGCGCGGACCAGCTCTTTCTCGCGGTGCTCTGCCCGCTGCTTGCGTCGGGTGTCATCACCCTCTTTGTGATGGCCACCCTGGTGGACGACCTGTTGGCTTTCCATCAGATGCCCCATCTCTGCCTCGACCCCAGTGCGCTCTCCGCCACCGGCAGGTTCGCTGTGTTCGCGATGGAGGGCGGCACGCTCCTCGCGCTGGCGGCCATGGGATGCCAGATGGTTCGTGCCATCTGGCTGCTGCGACAATACGGGCGCGCGGTCGCCGGGCAGCAACTCGGGCTGTCGGACCGGGCGGCCGCCGCCGTGGCGCGCGTGCGCGAACACCTGGAGTGCACCGCGGAGTTCCACGAGGCTGACCTGCCTCGCCCCACCGCCTTTGTCCTGGGAGCGCGCCGGCCGCGGTGCATCATTGCGCGCTCGCTGGTAGAGCGGCTTTCGCCGGAGGAGTTGGGTGCCGCCATTGCGCACGAAGCGGCGCACCTGCATCGTGGGGACCATATCGCCCAGCTGTTGATCTTCACGTGTGGCCGGCTCTTTGGCTTCCTTCCCCCGGTGCGCGCCCTGCTCTCCGCCTGGGAAGAGGCGGCCGAACTGGCCGCTGACGATCTCGCCGTCGAGCGCACCGGCTGCCGCCTGGAGCT
>DUUU01000199.1 GCA_012841485.1 Armatimonadota bacterium | reverse complement strand
CGTCCAGTTCCCAAGCGGCGCCGTCGCTGGGTAGAACGCGCTGCCCGCCTTGTACCACTTGACATGCCCGTCGACGAAGGTGACGTTGGCGCCATCGCCGTGCCGCCACGCCGGGCGCGCAGTGTAATCATAGGTGGTCTGGTGCGGTGAGTTGATATACACCCGGCCCACTTGCGCGCCCGTATCATCCCAGGCACCGTCGGCGAAAGCCACCGTCTCTGCGGGGTTCTGGACCGACGCCATCGTGTAGGTGCTGCTGGCAGAGCCGTTGCCCAGGTAATAGTGGTTGTACCCGTAGCAAACCGACGCGCTCTGGGGGGCAGACGGGCACCGGAGCACGCCCGTGTTCTTCAGATACGGCTCGAGCATCTTCATCCAGTTGCCCACGTTCGTGAGGTTGTAATGGACCAGAGTCTCGTCATAGTCCTGGGCGTACTGCATCGCCGCCAGGCCGATCTGCTTCAGGTTGGACTGGCAGGTGGACTTGCGCGCGTTCTCCCTCGCTCGCGCGAACACGGGGAAGAGAATCGCCGCGAGGATGGCGATGATAGCGATGACGACGAGCAATTCGATGAGTGTGAATCCCTTTCGCTTCACTTTGCTTCCTCCCTCCTTCTCCCTGCCCGGGGAGCAGCAACCATCTGGTACAGAGGCTCTCGGTTCCTCACTCTGCCATCATAGCACGCAAGCGCCTGGCTGGCACGTGGAGCTGCGAGCGCTCTCACGGGCACGCGCAAACACAGGAAAGAGGAGTGCCATGATGATGGCGATGATACCGATGGCGACCACCAGTACGCCAGGGGTAAAACCCTGTTTGCCGTTGCGCGATCATGGCCAGAACTCCTCCTGCCCGTGCCCCGCGGGGCATGTGGGCGGCCAACGACGTACCCTCCTATAGCACAAAGAGCGCTCTCTCGTCAAGGGATCAATATGCATTTTGGGGATCCGAAGTATCCACGCCGGCTCGCAAGCAGCGCGGGGATTTGTCTCCGCGCTCCGGGTGGCGCGTCCCCTTCGAGGCTTCGGACCCCTTATCCCGGAATCTCAGGCCGCTTCGGATGGCGTCAGCGCGTCAGCCGGGAGACCCTGGGGATGCGGAAGGTGTTGAGGCCCTCGAACTCGCGGCGCGGGTAGAAGACCTCCCGCGTTCGGGCGCCCTCGATGCGCAGGCCATGGTCCTCCGAGAGGACCACCATGCTCTTCCCTCCTTGCGGCTCCACGCGCTCGATGCAGTAGCCATGCCGGTGGCCGCTGCCGTGGGTGACGATCATCCACGCGCCTTTCAGCGCCTCACCGGCAGGCAAGTCGGCCTCGGTCAGAAACGCGTCCACCGCGGCACCATCCGCCTTGCGCGTCGCGCCGGTCAGGGTGCCGGACAGCGCTCCCTCGCTTCTGAGCTCCCAGCCTTTCCCTGAGAGCGAGGTGCCGTCGAAGAGCCAGGCGGCGATCACGCGCCCGGCTTGCTCGCGGACGATCCCCAGACGCCCGGCCATGCGGATTCCGGTTGGCGTGGTGCGCTCCGGGAAGGGCGGCGCGTCGTCGTTGCTGAGTATCGTATCCACGATGTCGCCGTGGCGCACCTGGAGGGCCACCGCGAACTCGCCCTCACCCCCGAATGCGAGTGGGGTGACGCTTTCGAGGAAGGGCCGGCCGGCGTACGGCTCGTGAACCGCCGCGAAGGTGCTGGCCAGGGGGCTCTGACCGGTACGGCGCACCAGAAGCTGGGGCATCCAGAAATCGTAGGCCTTGCGCATGTCGCCCGCGCGGCCCTGGCCCATGCGGCGCACGGAAGGGCTGCGCCCCAGCCACGCCTGCGCCGGCAAGCCACCCACCAGGTGAACACGCAGGCCGCGATTCGGATCCTTCATGTAGGTAAAATCTATCCGGAAGCCGTCCGCCGCGTCAGCCGGGCGGGCATCGCGCACCATGCCATAGGGGTGGTGCTTCGCCCCTTCGATAGTCGGCTCATCCCACTTCTCGCCGGGCTCCAGCATCAACGCTCGTGCCTCCCCCAGGGGCAGCGTGCAAGAGGCGGTGGTATCCTCATCGGCATCGCCATGCAGCGCCCAGTCATGGATCGCGCCGCCGCGCACACGGAAGAGGTCCACGACATAGGCATCAGATTCTGAGACCGGCACGGT
>DUUU01000198.1 GCA_012841485.1 Armatimonadota bacterium | reverse complement strand
GGGCGTCCGAGGATGAGACGAGTGAGCGACCGCGCCGCGCTGTGGGCAGCGAGCCGCCGTCGGAGAGCCTGCAGGAAGAGTGGAATGACTGGGAGCGAAAGCTCGACACCTACCACTGGATCCTGGACGAGGATCTGCCCTCGCTGGTTCCGGGCGAATTGATCCAGGCGCAGGCTGCATTCAACAGCTTGCGGAAGGGGATCGAGCGCTTGCAGGTCGCGGGCGATTCCGAGCGGCCTCGTGCCAACGCCCCGGACCGCACCTGGGTCCGGAATAGCCTCGAGACGGGCATCAGTGCGATACTCGACCGGGAAGAGGAGAGGCAGCGCCTTCGCGCTCTCGTTGAGAAGACGGTGACGGAGTTCCGGGAGCAGGTGGAAACCCTGCGGGGAGCGGTGTGCCAGCTCCGGCGAGAGGTGAGCGTGTCGGCGGAGGAGACGGACGCCGGGGGCGTGCCGGAGAGCGGGGCCGGCCACCTTGCCAGCTTGCAGGAGGATGTGGGAGAGCTCCAGCGGCGTGTTGAGGCGCTCGCGGGTGCGGCTGCCGCGGAAATGTCGGACGCCGCGGGGGCTGATCCGATCCAGGCGCTTGCCGGGCGGCTGCCGGCGATCCTCGATGCCCTGGAGAAGAGGGCGTACCAGATCTCCACGCGTGATTTTCACCGTCGGCACGAGGAGTTCACAGAGCTCCGCCGCCGGCTTGCCGGGGAGGTGCTGCCGCCTCTGGAGGCCGAGGATGATGAAGCGGCGCGGCATTGCCACCGGGCGCTTTCGGAACTGCTGGCTCAGCTTGATAGGCGCCTCGAGGATGCGAAAGAAGTGGTTCTCCACCCGGGCGAAACCCCGGGTGGAGGCGGAGAGCTGGAGCGGCGCATCGAGCGGCTGGAGACGCGCGCGCACCGGCTGAAGGATGGTGGTGACGCCTGTCTGATGGAGCTGGCCGAGCCGCTGGTGCAGGAGCACCTGCGTCCCTTAGTCGAGATGATCATCCGCGATTTTCTCCGGCCGCTGCTGGAGGAGGCGACACCGGTGGAAGGAGAGACCGCCAGGAGTGCCCGCGCCACGTTGCTGGGCGAAGTGGTAACGCTCGCGCGTAGAGTCCTGTTGGAGAGCATCCAGTTGGAGGTGATCGACCCAAAGGCAGGCAGCAAGCTGGAGGAGGAGGCGCACGACGAGATAGAGGTACTCGCCCCGGAGGGAGACGCGAGCCCGAACACGGTGGCGGAGGTGGTCGCGCCGGGCTACCGCTGGGCGGGCGAGGTGATCCAAAGGGCGCGCGTGCGCTCCTATCGGGAGAGAATGGACAGGGCCTGAATGGCGGGCAACCGGAGCGCGCTTCTCTCGGAATCAGAGCTCCGCGAGCTGCGCGCGCTGCTCTACGCAACCCGGTCGAAGAGCATCGACACCTTGCAGCGGCAGGTGAGCCAGATCGGGATCCGCCTGGCGGATCTCCTCGTCAAGGTGGCTGCCGGGCTCGAGGCCGGCCTTCAGGAGACGCGCGGGCACCTGAAGGTGGCGGTCGAGACGATGATGGAGCAGGCGGAGGAGCTGGAGCAGATCAAGGCGTGGATCGAGGCGGCCTGCCTGACACCGGCCTCCCTCGCCAGCTCCCCCCGAGGTGGAAAAGACGCTGCCGAGGTCGCCCGCGTGGCGGAGAAGCTCTCCGAGACGGAGACGCGCCTGGCCGCCCTCGAAAGCGAGGTGGCGGATGTGAGCCACCAGCTGCGGACCGCGCGCGACCGCGTCGAGACGCCCGACCGGCCTGCGGGGGACGAGGCGCTGTTGGAGCGCCTGGAGGAGCACATCTCTCTTCTCGCCCTGGCGGGGGCTCGCCGGGTGGCGCGCGACCGCCAGGCGCGCATCCGGGCGCTCGAGCGTGTGGCCGAAGCGGTCGAGCAGCGGTTCATCCCGCGCGCCATCGCCTCCCGCCGGCAGCTGAGCGGCGATGTGACGAGCTATGACGGCTGCCGGGCTCTGGAAGAGCGGGCGCGCGAGGCGTGCGAGGAGCTGCGCCGCGAGGCACGCCGCCTGGGAGAGGTGGCGGCGACGGAAGCCATGCGGTTGAGCGCCGCGCCCGACTCGGGGTCGGAGCGATGGGAGAGCGTTCGCGAGCTCCTGGCGCTGGGCGGAGTGCCCGATGGCGAGGACGACCTCGATTTTGAGATCCGGCGCGTGCTTAGCGAGTGGTTCCTCCCGCTCATCGATCTCACCGTCTCCTATCGGGAGACGGGGGCTCCAGAGGGAGAGGCAGCGTTTCAGGCGCTCCTGTGCGATCTGATGGAGGCGGGCTGGCAGGCGGATCTCGAGGCGATTGTGCCCGCGCGGGGGGCAGCGTTCGACCCGGTGATCCACGAGGCGGTGGGTTCAACCCCCGCTCGAGACGCGCGCGTGGCGCAGGTTGAGGCGCCTGGTTACTGCTGCGGCGGCGGAATCATGCGCCTGGCCAGAGTGCGTGTGCGCGAGTGACAGGATGTGATGGGAGAAGTGATGGCGGATAGTCGTTCGGCGAGCGTGGTGGAGGAGTTCCTGCCAGCGCCTTATCCGGCGCCCCTCTTCGTGGCCTGGGATGAGCATCTCGATTTCGGGGAGGTTCGCCAGCCAGCGCAGAAGCGGCTGACACTCAAGGTATCGAACATCGGTGGGGATGGCAACCTGGAGGTGAGCCTCCTGCCGAACATCCCGAATCAGCAGTGGTTCCGGGTTCGGCCCGCCCATCTGGTGATTCCAGCTGGCGAGGACCGCATCGTTGACGTGGAGATCGACACCAGCCAGGAGTTGTGCCCCCTCGGCGAGCATGAGCTCGATATCCAGGTGGAAGCGCCCGGATCCATGGAGCGCGAGATCCCGCGCATCCGGGTGTCGGTGGAGGTGCTCCGGGAGATTGTGCTGGTGTGCGACCCGGGCGAGATCGACCTGGGCGAAGTGCCCCTGGGCGAGAGCCGCACCGTGACGGTGAGCATCCAGCGCAGTGATGAACGCGAGGTTTGCCTGAACGAGCGCCTGATCCAGCTGGTGGATGAAACCGGCAAGCCCCGGCCGGCGTGGGCCGACATTGAATTGGGAGCGCCGGGCCGGAAGCAGGAGGTCACCCTCACCTTCCACACGGCCAACCGGGCGATGCGCGAGTACCGCTGTGAACTGCGCCTGTGTGATACCGTCCCTGAGGTGAACCAGGTGGCGGTGCCCATCCACGTTTCCGTCAGCCCGCCGCCGCAGCTGGAGGTAGAGTGGGCGATCCCGCCGATGCCGAACTTCACCGGCGACACCCAGGACGCGCAGCTCGCGGTGGGCAACTCCGGGGGCGGCGTCCTCCGCGGCCGAATCGCTGGCGACCAGTACTGGTTGCGTGTCCTGAATGGCGAGTTCAGCGTGGCGGCCGGCCAGATGCACACGGCGACGGTCCGAATCGGTGACGCCCGGTTGCGGGTTGGCACGTATCACGGTCATCTTGAAATCTTCTCGAATGACGGCGGGCGTAGCCGCGTGCTGCGCGTGCCAATCGAGCTGGAGGTGGTGGACCGGAGCCGCTGCCCCGTGGAGATCTACTTCGAGCCGGATCTGGGCGCGCTTCACCGCCGCCAGACGGCGGAGCGCGCGCTCACGATCACTAACCTGATGGCCCAGCCGTTCGAGGGGAAGTTGATCTCGGGAAGCCCCGAGTGGCTCCGGGTGAAGGGGGGCATGGAGGAGGTGCGCCTTGGCCCGGGCGAGTCCAGGCAACTCCTCCTGGAGGTCGACCCGCGGCGTCTCCCCGCGCAGGACGGCCCCACCAGGCACAAGGCGGCGTTGCAGCTGGTCGATTCCACGGGCAAGGAACGCTGGAAAAAGACCGCGACTTTGGAGCTCGTGCCCGCACCGTCCTCGCCGCTCGTGCGGTTGCTTCTGGCCTTCTGGGCGTTGGTGCTCCTCGCGGGCCTGGCATGGGGCGGAAAGCAGGTGTATGACGGCCCGGTGCAAAGGCTTCTATCCGCGCGCACCCGGGCTGCCACGGTGGCCACGCCGGCGCCCGCACCGGCGGCACCGCCGGCTCAGCAGCAGGCGGCCACGGCCAGACCGGCCCCGGCTCAGCCGGCTCCTGAGTCGCAGAGCGCGCCTGAGGCCACGGAGAAACCACGCAGGGTAGCGCCGGATTCGGCCCGGGCGCGCTCTCTCTACGCGGAGGGGACCGCGCACTTCCAGCGGGGAGAGTGGCGCCTGGCTGCCGACCTCTTTGACCAGGCTGCGGCGGTGGATCCCGCGCCCGCTGGGTCGCTTTTGATGGTGGGCCGCAGCCGCTACCACCTCGGCGAGTGGGATGCCGCGGCGAAGGCGCTGGAGGAGGCGACGCGGCTCAAGCCCGATTCGGCGGCGGCCCACTTGTGGCTGG
>DUUU01000197.1 GCA_012841485.1 Armatimonadota bacterium | reverse complement strand
CACAAGCGCCGATATCGTCTCATACGGGTGGAGCAACGGCACCGTGCGCCGCGTGCGAATCGTCGCGGACACCTTCAGCATCTTTGACTGGGTGGCGATCTGGGGGATCAACCCCGGGACCGGCAACCAGGACTACGCCTGGAAGTTCTCCGGAAACGTTGACGTCATCGGCGCGTGCGGCGCGGAGGGCAAGCTGCTCTACTCCGGCTCGAACGTCCGGATCTGGGACGGCCCACTGGTGTGGGCCAACAAGAGCTACGCGCCGCCCTATAACAATCCGGACATCGGGCCCATCGTCAACTCGGGCCCGAACATCCCCCCGGGGCACCCGGGCACCGCCGACCATGCTCACCCTCTCGCGAACCCCGTTTACAAGCATTACGCGCGCAAGCTGGGCTTCCCCACGGCTGATGAGGCGGCCAACGAAGAGTCGGGCTCCAACCTGGGCGTCGCCCATTTCAAGACGCACAACCATAACGCCACCGGGCTGCGCTACCTGGTGAAGCATAGCACCACGGGCGTCATCCGCGAACTGAACGACCCGACGAAGCCATACACGGTGATGAAGAACAACGACTGGCGCCTGGATGGCGAGTTCGACCCCAAGAAGAAGGATCTAGAAAACCTTGGGATGGCCGATGAAGAGGAGTTCTACGGGATCCGCGCCTATCCGGGGCAGTACTATTTCGAGCAGATCGACATGACGAACCAGAGCCGCCTCTTCCTGCGCACCTTCAAGGACTCGGAGCGGGCCGCCCTCCTGGCAAATGGCCAGCTGGAAACGGTCGTCGTGAATGACGCGGGCAATCCAAACCCGGGCGAGAGCGAGAACCAAAACGTGCGCTTCTGGATCGGTAGCACGGGCGGCAAAGACCCGGATACCACCTTCGATGTGAATACGGTGATGGAATACACCTTCTGGGCCTCGCGCTTCCGGGTCTTTATCGCCAGCACGGGGACCGTCACCGTGCGCGGGCGCAACACCACCCCGCCGCCCCCCTTCCGGGTCAACATGCTTTGCTATAACAAAGACGCGAGTGGCAACGGCTATGGCCACATCCACTTCCAGAGTTCCACCTACCTCTTTGGCTCGCTGATCGCCTGGATGGTGGATGCCGTGGGTGGATGCATCGTCGAGAAGCAACAGCCCGAACTGGGGCCGGCCAATCCGCTCGCTTACAACGCGGTCGATTGGAGGGAACTGGAGTGAGGCGCGAGAGCGGTTTCTCTTACCTGGAGTTGCTGATTGCGGCGCTCGTCCTCGCGGTGGCCACGGTCGGCGCCCTGGCCACCTGGTCCTATTCATCGCGCGCGCCCGCAAACAAGCGCGTGACGGAGATGGGGGGCTACGTGGCGACTCAAGAGATCGAGCGGCTCAAGGCACGGCGCTATATGGGCCTGGAGGATACACCCGCCGGATCACCGCTGGTCACCTATTATGATCGCTATGGCGCGCCAGCCGCGGGCGGAACCCCGCAGTCCCAGGGCTACAAGGTGAAGGCGTTCATCACCCCCGCGGTGGATCGTGATGCGACCGCGAACACCGAGGACCTGCGCGAGATCCGCGT
>DUUU01000196.1 GCA_012841485.1 Armatimonadota bacterium | reverse complement strand
CTCGGGCCGGCCAATGCGCGAGCCGTCAAACTCGCGTCCGGTGAGCGGCCGCTTATAGGTGGGCGACGCGGGGTCTTCATCATAGAGGTACTGGGGCGGGTTGGCGCTGCCCCGATCGATGCTCGATCCCATGGCGATGATGTGCAGCGGCTCGCCTCGCCACAGCTTCTGCATCGTTCGCGGAATGCCCCGGTAGTACGTCGGCAGCGGCCGCGCCTCGGGAAGGCGCGATTGCGCCGTGGCACCCCTGCAGAGGCAGGGGGCGTATACGAAGACGTCGCTCTCTTCAGCCAGGCTGACCAGCTCCACGAGGAGGCCGATGGTGTTCGGTTCGTCCGTGGATTGATCGGCGGACTCCGTGAACGCCCCGGCGATCTCCACATTCTCGACCTTGAGCTCGAAGTGGCCGGCGCCGCCAGTGAGGGCCGTGCCGCCCTGCCCGCGCACCAGCTCGCCGCGCGCGTGCTTGGGAAAGCGGCGTTTGTCCTCCTGGCCAAACTCAGCGGGGCTCCAGCTGCCCGCGGCGCTATCGAGGCGCATCGGCACGATGTTGACGCGCAGCGCCCCAGGCGCTGTTTGATAGCCCTGAAGAGAGAAGCTCACCCGGTCGCCGTGATCCAGGCCCATCTCGACCAGGAGGGCAAACTGCGACAGGCGCTTTCCGGGGCGAATCGCGACGACGTTCTCCACCGGGAAGCGTGGCCGGAACGCAGTCACCCGGGGAGAGCGCGTGACCTGAACATCGCCGTAGGCATCCTGGTCCCAGCAGGGTACCGCCCCCGAGGTGGAGCTATCCGCTTTGCCTTCGCGCGAGTTGTCGAAGGCGTGGAAGCGAAACTGCGGGTTGAGCAGCAGATTGGCCGGCGCCGGCTCGGCAGCGCCGGGCGCGGCTGCAGAAAGAACGAGCAGAGCAATGAGCGGGTAAGAGGATTTCAAGGTCTTCCCTCCACGGCGCGCGTCGGGCAATCGCGCATGGCATGGCCGCGCGCCACCAAGTCGTTCTTCCCGCTCCACCCCGATTCCTGTCCTACGCATGCGTGCAGGTGGTGCTCGGATCACTCGGGAGAGATGGGAGGTCCGGCTTTCGTGCATCTAGCCAGGCACGCCGGCGGCGATACCGCGGATGAAGGGGATGGACGCGGGTGGGGGAGTGCGGATACCCTGGGTTGTGCGAGCGCCCCCGGAGCGAGATGAGGCCATCCGCGAGGCGCTCTCAAAGAACCCCAACGGGGTCGGACACGGCAGCCTGGGGTTTTCAGATCCTGCGGGCGGGGCGGCCTCCCAACCGTTCGGATCTCAAAGGAGGCTCTTTCCCTAAGATCCTAACACGGATTTTCGCGCGGTCTGGGTTGACACGATCCACGGATGGTGGTAAACTCTCGCCAGTACCCCTGGCGAGCCTCTCGTTTGCGCTCGCCCATCGAAGGGAGAGGAACATCGATGCAGTCACGAAGCAGCGCCATGCCGGGAGGAAGGCACGGTTTCACCCTGATCGAGCTGCTAGTGGTGATAGCCATTATTGCCATTCTCGCGGCAATTCTCTTTCCGGTCTTTGCTCGGGCCAGGGAGAACGCGCGCAAGAGCACGTGTCAATCGAACATCAAGCAGCTCGCGCTCGGGGTTTTGCAGTATGCCCAGGACTATGATGAGCGGCTGCCCAGGCACTGCTATCAGCCCGCAAGTGGTTCCTATACGTGGGTCAACGCGGTACAGCCGTATGTGAAGAATATGGACGTTGCGCGCTGCCCCTCGAATGCTACCGCCAAGAGCGAGGCGCGCGGGTGCTGGGGCTATGGCTACAACCTCTCGAGCCTGTCTGATGGGACACGCGTCGGGTGCAGCGCCCGTCCGCTGGTGGAGATCGAGAAGCCTGCGGGCCTCCTGGTGATCTGCGAGGCCGGCGATGGCACGGGCGGGACGACCTGGATCGGCTACTCGAACCGCGAAACCAATACGGCTGACCCAAGCTACCTCCATCCTACGGGGCGGCATATGGATGGCAGCAATGTCGGCTTCGCCGACGGCCACGTGAAGTGGATGCGTCAGTCGGTGATCAAGCAGACGCGCGGGCTTTGGGATTCGCGCTACACGCAGTAATGCCTGTCGGATAGCATTCCCGCCGTGCCGCGCAGACGCAGGGGCGAGGTTTCCTCGGCCCCTGCGGTGACGTCACGCT
>DUUU01000195.1 GCA_012841485.1 Armatimonadota bacterium | reverse complement strand
GCTGGCCGCGCGGCACCTGCGAAAGATGGCGGGGGCAGGTTGGCCCCCGTTCTCCTCGCCGGTGACGCCCGGGCCGGCTCCCGCCTCTCTCCATCGCGTTCCGGCACTGGAGGTTCCGAGGCGGGCGGCAGCGGGGGCTATGCAGAGACTTCCAGTGCCATCAGATCGGCGGCGATCACCGTGTTCGGAAAGAGGGCCTGCGCATCCGATAGCAGGGGAGCGGGATCGCGATAGCGGGGGCTGATGTGCGTGAGCGCCAACTGGCGCGCGCCGGCACGCACCGCGATCTCCGCCGCCTCGTGCGCCGTGCAGTGTCCCTTTGCATGCGCATCCTCGGCACGGTCGTGCGCGAAGGTGGCCTCGTGGATCAAGAGATCGGCGTCCCGGGCGAGCACGACGGCCTCATCCGAGGGCCGGGTATCGGTGCAGTAGGCCACGCGCAGGCCGCGACGGGCCGGGGCCACCACCTGAGCCGGCACCACGATGGTGCCGCTGGAAAGGGTCACCGCCTCGCCCCGTTTCAGCCGGCCCATTAGCGGCCCATCCGGCACGCCCAGGGCGCGCGCGCGAGCAACATCCAGAGTCCCCGGCACAGGCGCCTCAATCAGCGCGTAGCCGAGGCAGAAGGCGCGATGGTCCAGGGGCCGGCACTCGATCTCGTAGCCGTCTCCGCGCGCCACGGTCTCCGCCGCGCCATGCTCAAAGATGCGCAGCTCGTAGCCGATGTGTGCCTCGACCAGGCGCAGGACCGCCTGAATCAGCGCCGCGATGCCGGGCGGCCCGTGAATCTCCAGGGGAGTGGCCCGCCCGCCGAGTTGCAGGCTCATCAGAAAGCCCGGCAGGCCCAGAACGTGGTCGCCATGCAGATGGCTGATGAAGACGCGCGAGAGGCGTCCCGGACGGAGGCCCGCCTTTCGGAACTGGAGCTGAGTGCCCTCGCCACAATCGAAGAGGAGCAACTCGGGGCCGCGCCGCAGCACGAGTGATGGCAAGCCCCGCGTCAAGGTGGGCGCGCCGGAGCTGGTACCCAGGAAGGTGACCCGGGCATGTCGCGCGGCGTGTCGTCCGGTCAACGGCACCTCCCTTGCTTCTCCCGCGCGGCCGGGCCGGCCACGGGTACTTCCCTCGGGTTGCAGCATCACGACCGCGAGCAGAGCGCAGGCGCCCGCGCTCAGATGACGCCCTCCAGTTTCAGCTTGGTGCGGATCTGATCCAGCTCTTCCAGGGCGGCGTTGCGGTCAAACGTCTCCCGCAAAGACTCCGGGAGCATACTGCGTGCAGAGCATTCGGTGAGCGCCAGAAGCTCCATGTAGCGGATCATCTCCTCGTTGCGCGCCTGGATGAAATCGCCCAGCGCCGCGAGGAGGTGCTTCTGCGTCACCGCCGGCGCCTTCTCATCGGCGGCGAGCTCGTCGGCGCTCAGGACGATCGACTCGATATCCGCCCCGGAGAAGCGATCGGTCGCCTCGATGATCGGCTGCCAGTCAGAGACGTCGAAGGGGATGCCTTGCTTCTTCAAGATGGTCTGAAAGACCATCGGGCGCATCTTGTCTTCCAGATAGAGGAAGGGGATGATCTGATCGATGCGCCCGCGGCGCTTCATCGCCACGTCGATCAGATCCAGGCGGTTGCTCGTGAAGATGAAGATGATCCGGCCGCGGTGCGCGGGATCGCCCATGAAGCGGATTTTCTGCGCCCAGAGCCGCTTATCCACCTCAGAGTCGGTGTGGTTGCCGCGCGAGCCCTCGGATTGGTCTGCTTCATCCACGATGACGATGACGGGGGCCATCGCCTCGATCAGGCGGAAGACGTATTCCTGGTTGCGCTCGCTGGAGCCCACCCACATCTCGCGTGCTTCCTTGAGGATCACGCAGTTGACGCCCGATTCCTTGGCGAAAGCGAAGGCCACCGCCGTCTTGCCCGTTCCGGGGGGGCCGCCGAAAGCCAGCGCCATGGGCACGCGCTTGGTATCGCCCTCGCGCATGTAGCGAGCGATCTTCATCAGGCGCTCCTTGATATACTCCAGGCCGCCGATGCTGTCCAGGCCGTGCTTCGGCTCCACCACCTCCAGGAGGCCCGCCGACTCATCCTGGAGAATCTCCTTCTTCGTATCGCGCACCAGCTCATAGTCGATCGCCCGGGACTCGCGCCGTGCCAGCTTGTGAATGTTATACAGATTCTGGCGGTTCAGGCCGGCGGTCAACCCTGCCAGGCGCTCGAGCGGCATCTCTGGGGAGACCGTCGCGCCCTGGCGCTCGACGAGGTAGCGCAGGTAGGCAAGACGCTCCTCATGATCCGGGCGAGGGATCTGTTGCAAGTCGATCTGGGGCGCCGAGCGGAGGTTCTCATGCACGTCGCCCAACTTCGCGGCGATGAGGATGACGATGGTATCCGACTGCTCGAGCAGGTACTGGTTGGAGGCCCAGCGCTGGAGCGTCGTCACGTTCTGCCGGTCCTCAGCCGAGAGGAAGGAGATCTGCCCGGCGGGCGCCACCGCCTCCAGGTAGTCGATCACCACGGCGATGCTCGCCTTGGGGGCCTTCAACGCCGTCTCGAGCAGGCCAAGGACGACAGAGGCCTGCTTGGGGACCGGCTTCAACCCGGCGGCATACTCCTCGCTGCGCAACCCCGGAAGGGAGAAGAACCTCCGGCGCATCTCCTCCGTGGCGAAGGTGAGGCCCTCGCTCACGTTGTAGAAGGCGACGATCTCCTTCTTCCCGTCGAAGAAGCGGTAGAAAAACTCCTTCAGGGGCACGTAATCGCCGTTGTAAGGCACCTGATCGAACACATTGAAGTGGATCAGGAAGGTGTTGGCAACTCCGGCCAGGTACTTCTGGCGCAGCTCCTCCGCCCACGGGGGCAATACGCGAGTCGTGGTATCCATTTGGCCGCGTGGCTCCTCACTCACGATTCTATCAGAGGGGTTGGGTCGAGTCAATCGCGGGCGGCGAGGCTCTGGGATTCCGACGTAAGGAGAAGGCCGTCCGCACGCGCGGAGCTCGAAGATCCGCGCTGCTTTCCGGCAAAGCCCCTTCGGGCCTTCTCATCCCAGCCACCGCCGTTTTGAGACATCTGGGAGTATCCCCAACCCAGCCCGGCAGGGCTTCGCTCGCAAGCAGCGCGGTGATTTATCGCCGCGCGCCGGGTTGCGCAATGCCTCCGAGGCTTCGGATTCCTTATGTCGAAATCTCAGGGCGAGGCTCCGCTTTGCCACCCACAGATGGCGCAGATGAACATAGATAGGTGGACATTGCAGAATAGACCGGCCATGCCAGAGCAAACACCGCTTGCACCGATTGCCCGTTCTCTACTCCCGTTTTCTTCAGTTCATCTGTTATCTGCGTCACCTGCGGATAGTCACTCGTGCAGGACCGGCGCGCTAGACGGCACGACTGAACCAAGGCGCGCGATTCGCCGTCTCCCATACCAGTCACCCACTGGGCTTCTGCGGCCCGGCGAACGGCAGAGAGGGAGCGAGGCGCCGTCCCTGCCCAACCGAGCCTGGCTCGTGTCTGGCCTCTCTTCATGCCCCCGGCTGCACCGCAGTCCCCGTTCACCATCATAGAGGAGGCAGTGTGCGCGCACTCACAACCTGTCCTGTTTCCGTTGCTCTGGTTCTTCTGGCACTCCAGGCGCCCGTCTCGGCGCAACAGCCGGCCGTGCCCACGGGCACGAAAGAGAGCACGCCCCCGCTGCTGCAACTGGCGCCGCCGTCGCCACGCGAGGGCTATGTGCCCTTCCCCGCCCTCGGGCCGGTAGAGCTCGACGAGGCGAACAACGGCATTGGCATCGCTCAGGAGATCGCCCGGAAGCAACAGGTGCAGGGTCGCATCCTCTGGATCGATGCGGTCGCCAACCTGGGGCGGATCAACTCGGCGGAAAAGGTCAAGGCGCTCGTGGAGCGGATCGCTTCCGTCGGTTTCAACACGATCGTGCTGGATGTGAAGCCGATTGTGGGCGAGACGCTCTACCCAAGCCAGCACGCGAAGCGCCTCACCCGGTGGAACCAGGCCACGCTGCCGGCCGAGTTCGACCCGGTCGCGGCGATGGCCGAGGCCTGCCAGGCTGCTGGGATCGGGCTCTTCGCCAGCATGAACACCTTCGCCGAGGGCCACCGCGGTGTTTCCCGGGGGCTGGCCTACGAGCGCGCAGACTGGCAGACGGTGGTGTGCGAGGCGCAGCTGTGCGTGGTGGACCCCAAGAGTGGCACGCGTCTTCTCATCAACCCCCGACCCAACGTGCGCGCCGAGGCTCTGGATGAGCTGACAGTCTACACCCGCACCGACGTGCTGGCGCCCACGGACGATGCGGCCGTCGTGCTTCTGGATGCCTCGCGCAAGGTGATCAGCGTGACGAGCGGCGCCGCCTTCACCCTCGCGGGTCTCTCTCCCCCCTCGGGAGGTGCCCTCCTTGTTGGGGAAGGCCAGGCGGGCACGTTCCTCCGCCGGGCTACTTCGCCCGGGCAGGTGCTCCAACTTCAGACGGCCACCCGGTTCGTGCCGATCCTGCAATCGCGCATCCCGGGAGTGCCGGTATGGGTCAACCCGCACCACCCGGAGGTCCAACAGCGGCTGCTGGAGATGATTACCGAGCTCCTGACGCGCTACCCGCTCGATGGCGTGGTGTTTGACGACCGCCTGCGTTACGCGGCGATCAACGCCGACTTCAGCGAGTCCACCCGCCAGGCTTTTGAGGAGTGGATGGGCCGCGCGATCGCCTGGCCGGATGATGTGCTGCGCTGCCATGTGAGCTTCCCCGGCATGGTCGTCCGCTGGATCCCAGGGCCCCACATGGATGCCTGGCTGGCATGGCGCGCGCTTCACCTGCGCAACTGGCTGGCGCGGGCCGTCGCCACTGCGCGTGCCGCTCGCCCCAATGCCACGGTTGGCGCCTACGTCGGTTCCTGGTACGGCGACTATCCCGCGCTGGGCGCCAATTGGGCCGCCGATGATTTTCAGGCGGGGTTCCGATTCCTTACCGATACCTTCCGCCCCACCGGGTTTGCCGGCCTGCTGGATTGGATCGCGCCCGGCTGCTACTATGGCATGCCTACCATCGCCGATGCCGCCCAGCGAGGCTACTCTCCGGGCGCCACCGTGGAGGCGGCCGGGCAGCTTGCCAACCGCGCTGCCAACAGCCAGGCGTGGGTCTATGCGGGCATCGCCCTGGAGAAGTATGACCGCAATCCGGATGGACTGGCGCGCGCCCTCCAGGCGGCAGCGGCCTCCACGCAGGGCGTGATGGTATTCGACCTGTCGCATCGAATCGACCAGTTCTGGCCGGTCTTTCGGAAGGCGTTCGCGAAGCCGGCTCAGGCGCCCCACGCCGTTCCGGGGCTGTTGGCCGAGGTACGGCGCCAGCAGACCGAACGCAAAGCCGCCAGGATCATCGATCCCCCCGTCATAATCCAGAACGGCCTCTCTGGCACCGGCCTGTAGCGCGGCGGGCGCGGTGGTCTCCCCCGAGGCCATGCGCGCCCCCACCTTCCCCCGCGCCATGCCGGGCAGGGCGAAGCATGCCTCACTCCCCGCGCCTGCAGGAGATCCCAGGGGTCTGCCAGGCGTTGCCTCCCCGCGCATCCCTCATGGAGCCGCCGAATGTGCAGAACGGCGCGTGAATGGGTAGAACCCAACGGGGCGAGGCGGCCAGCCGCACGACGGCTTCTGGAGACAAGCATGGCACAGGGCTACGTTCTGCACGTGGTGTCTCACACGCACTGGGATCGCGAGTGGTACCTGCCGTTCCAGCGCTTCCGCATGCGCCTGGTGGACCTGATCGACCACCTGCTCGATCTCCTCGACCGCGACCCGGAGTTCCGCTGCTTCCACCTGGATGGGCAGACGCTTCTCCTGGAGGATTACCTGGAGATCCGCCCGGAGAACGAGGAGCGCCTGCGCCGGCACATCCGGGAAGGCCGGATCCTCGTCGGGCCGTGGTATCAACAGAACGACGGGTTTCTTGTCAGTGGCGAGGCGACCATCCGCAGTCTCCTCATCGGGCATCGCATCGCGCGCCACTTTGGCGGCGTGATGAAGGTGGGCTATCTCCCCAACCAGTTCGGGAATATCTCGCAGATGCCCCAGATCCTGCGGGGCTTTGGGATCGAGAGCTGCATCTTCGGGCGGGGTTTTCTGCCCAACGGCTCCTGCATGGAGTTCATCTGGCAGGGCGCCGACGGCTCCCGGGTTCTGGCCAACTCGCTGGTCTTCTCCTACAGCAACCTCGCGCGGCTTCCCGAAGAGCCGGAAGAGGCCCTCGCCGAGCTTCGCCACGCCCGCGATCTCCTGGCGCCGCTCGCGAAGACGCGCCACCTGCTGCTGATGAACGGTGCCGACCACCTGGAGGCGCAGGAAACCCTCAGCGCGATCCTGGAGGCGGTGCGCGCGCGAATTGACGCTGAGGGAAGCCCCGACGAGGTGGTTCATTCGAGCCTGCCGCAGTTCGTGGAGGCCGTGCGCGCGGAGATTCCGTGCAAGGAAGGCCGGCAGGATCT
>DUUU01000194.1 GCA_012841485.1 Armatimonadota bacterium | reverse complement strand
GCACCTCTCCGTCTGGCATCCGCTCCCCGACCGTGAGGAGCACCGAGTTCGTTCCAACGTCGATGGCAGCAGCGATCACCACATTCTCCCGTGATAGATTGGCCGTCCGGCGGTGCCGGATCAAAGGAGGCCGCCGTCACTCTCCCCGGCCGGCTCGGCTCGGGCCACTTGCCGGGCGATCCAACCTCCCGGCTGGCGGATTTCGATCCCCTTACCCCTGGGGTCGGGGGGCTTTGCGGTGCTAGAGGTCACGCGCTGGGGCGCTTTCGAGCGTGAGAAAGGGGAGAGGAGGGTGGCTTGACCGTAGCGCCCTCCTCCGGCATGTCGAAGCGGGGCTACATCTTTAGATCAGCGTAGGCGTTGACGTTGACCTGCGGCACGCGGTCGACACCATCCTGCGCCTTGATAGGCACGAAGATGCGGATGCGAATGTTCTTCTGGAAGGTTGTCTCCAGTTGGCCAACGAAGGCGGCCTTGTGGACCTGCGCGCGCGGCCCGGTGATGTGCGCGAGTCCAAGACGGGTCCCCTTGCCAACGCTGACGATAGGGCAAATCTTGCCGATGGGGCGGTCCAGCTCGCGGCGATAGGCCTGGGCCAGGTTGTCACGCCACTGGGTCGCCAGTTGCACCGGGGTCGTGCCATTCACTTTGGCGTGGTAGGTATCGGCCGTGACGATGAGCTCGTCGCGGACCGCCACCACGTATTGGTCATTCATCTGAGCGACACGGAATTCCTCCGGCGTCGGGTTTCCCGTGCTCAGCGCGCCCGAGAGGCGGGCCGCCGCGATCTCGGCTCGCTCTGGGGCCGTCTTGCCGCCGGCGGCAGAGCGAATGCGGGTGACGACGGTCTCTCCGAGCAACACTTCGCCCGTCGGCTGTCCGGCGATGCTTTGCGCCCTGGCAGTCACCCGTATCTCCTCGGGTTCCGGACTGAACCAGTCTTCCTGGGCCGTCGCGCGGCGCGTCTGGCCTGGCAGGACGGCTATTGCCAACAGGGCAAGGCCAATCACACCGAGTGGCAGTGCGGCTGCTTTGCGTCTGTTCACCTTCGTCCTCCTCTCGTTCGTTCTATACATTGAAGTCGATGATCGCCGTGATGCCGACACCCTTGAACTTGGGCTTGGGCAGGGATTGGAACGGGTTGATGGAGTCGACGGGCACCAGCGCATTGAGGCGCACCTGACCACTGCTGGCGCTGACTTCGCCCTGAACGACGGCCTGGATCTGCGCGACCTCGTTTTCGGGCCCGGTGACCTGAGCAGCGCCGATGTAGGCGCCCTGGCCCACCGAGAGGATCGGCACCACCTTGGTGGCACCATGGCGCTCGATGTTGTTCTGCATGAGAATCGTGTTGATCGCCTGGTTGATCTGGCCGCCGAAGGTCTTGACAGCGAAGCCGATTCCCATGACCTTCACCGCGTCTCCGATGGCGCTGCTACCCAGGTCGATCTTGGCCGCGCGAGCACCGGCGGTTCCCAGGGCCAATGCAGCGACCAAGGCGACTGCGAGTTGCCTTCTTCGTGACATCCTACTTCCTCCTTTCACTGTCCGGTATCACCCTCTCACACGCAGACATGGGTGGCCCAGGTCGGGGATCACCCGTGTCCGCGCGTGAGGACGATAATGGGAGGTTCCTGCCTTGTGACGACGCTGGCAGCCGTTGGGTTCGGATATACCAGCGACCGTCTGAACGTGCCGGGTCAGAAAAGACCGGGCTCGCTCTCCTCCATCGCCTCGGCCTGGGCGACTTGGCGGGCGAGTAAGCCTCCCTGCTGGCGGATTTCGATCACCTTTTTGCGGCACTGGTCGATGTCGGCCACCAGTTCGCCGCGGCTACGCGCATAGGCTTCGCCTCCCTGGCGAAGGACGTAGGCGGGATGCCACGAGGCCATCACCCACGGTGCGAAGGGGGAATCGGTGAACCAGCGGCCGCGCTCCTGGGTCATGCGGAACTCCTTATGGATGATGGTGCTTGCCGCCGGCCCGCCCAGGCAGAGGATGACCACGGGGCGGATCAGTTCGAGCTGACGTTCCAGGTAGGGGCGGCAAGCCACCAACTCCGCCGGCAGTGGCGCCCGGTTCCTCGCGCGCCCCTCGGTGATCTCGCAGGCGCGGCACTTCACCGTGTTGCAGATGTAGACCCACCTGCGGCTCAGCGCGTTCTCCAGGAGCACACGATCCAGCAGCTTCCCCGCCCTGCCCACGAAGGGAACACCGGTCCGGTCCTCATTCTCTCCGGGGCCTTCCCCGATGATCACCAGCGGCGCATTCGGGTTGCCATCATCAAAAACGACCTTCGTTCGCGTCTTCGCCAAAGGGCAGGCCTGGCACTGCAGGCACTCCGCCTTCAGAGCTTCGAGAGCGGCTATCTCAGTCACAGCGCCTCCCACCCCTCGCGAAGACGGCGGTAAGAGTCGGCCAGCGCCTCGGGCAGCACCCGGATATCGGCGACCACGGTCATGAAGTTGGTGTCGCCTCCCCAACGGGGCACGACGTGCAGGTGGAGGTGGTCGGCGATGCCGGCGCCGGCCACGCGCCCGAGGTTCATCCCCAGGTTACACCCCTCCGGGTGGTAGACCCGCTGGAGAACGGTGATCCCCTGCTGGGCGAGCTGCATCAACTCCAACGACTCCTCTTTGCTCAGGCTGGCGAAATCGGCAGTATGCCGGTAAGGGGCAATCAACAGGTGGCCGCTACTATAGGGAAACGCATTCAGCATGACAAAGGCGTGCTTTCCCCGATGCACGAGGTAATTCTCCGCGTCGCGATCCTCCGCGGGCTTCACGCAGAAGATGCACCCCTGCGGTTGCTCAACCCCCACGTAGGCCATGCGCCACGGAGCCCAAAGATGCTGCATGACTCGAACTCTCCCTCCCAGCCTGCGAAGACGCCGGCGCGCTGCTCAAGAGTAAGATTCGACACGCGCGGCGATCCTCCCGCCACTCCGGCGCGGGGAGACGCGGTGGATGCTATCCGAACAGGAGGAGCGCCCCGGCTGGCGAACCTCTTCCGAGGCGAAGGGTGCCCCAAGGACACGGTGGTATCACACGCGGGCGCAAGCGCCTGGAATGCTCGTGGAGGGCAAGGCGGTCTGGCCCTCACGCGAATGACATAAAGACGGGGGAGCGAAGTGTTCGATACGATCGCGGTGATCGGTGCCGGCAACGGCGGCAAGGCCTCCGCTGCCGACCTAGCCTTGCAGGGGAAGCGCGTCCGGCTTTTCGAGCTGCCCGAGTACGCCGGGAATCTGGAGGCCGTCGCGCAATCGCGGCGGTTGATCGCCACGGGGGCGGTCGCGGGCGAGGCAGAGCTGGAGCGCGCCACCACGGATCTGGAGGCAGCGATCTCGGGCGCGGAGCTTCTCCTCGTCTGCACGCAGGCGCCGGCGCATGATCGCGTCGCACGGATTCTGGCGCCCCTGGTCCGCCCGGAGCAGGTGGTGGTCCTCAGCCCCGGCTCCACCGGCGGCACGCTCCACTTCGCGAACGTCTTTCGCCAGATGGGCGTGGAGCGGCTGCCAATCCTGGTGGAGCTCTCTACGCTTCCTTACGGCTGCCGCGCCTCAGGAGAAAGCGTGCGCGTTTTCGTGAAGGTGGGCCGGGTGAAGTATGGCGTGCTCCCGGGGCGCGAGACGGAGCGCATCGGGCCCGCGCTTGAGGCGCTCTATCCGGGATTTGTGCGCTCCGAGAGCGTGTTGGAGGCCGGCCTGAACAACGGCAATCCGGTGATCCACCCTGCGGTGACCCTCCTCAACGCCGCGCGCATCGAAAAGGAGGGCGCAGCCATGTATTTCTATCGCGACGGCGTCTCGCCCGCGGTGGCGCGGGCTATCGAGGCGCTGGATGGGGAGCGCATGGCCATCCTGCGCACTCTGGGATACCCCGCACAGCCGGAACCGCTCACCTGCGTGCAGCAGGGGTATGCCACGGCCTCCGGCTATCTGGAGTGCTACTCGCAGGGGCCCGGCTTCATCGATTTCCGCAGTCCCGACACGCTCGACCATCGTTACTTGCACGAGGATATTGGCATGGGCCTCCTCTTCTACACCTCGCTCGGCCGGCTCCTCGGCGTGCCGACGCCCCTCAGCGATGCCTTCGTGACGATGGGATCCGCGCTCTCCGGCATCGACTACCGCGCGAGGAACGCGCGCTCGCTCGACTCTCTCGGCCTGAGTGGTATGACGGTTGAAGCCCTGAAGGAGTATTTGCAGAGCGGCGTCCTGCCCCCTGGAGCGTAGAACCCCCAATCGACCGTCGGCCGCCCTCTGGGAAACAGGGCGAACACCAAGGGTTCACCCCTACAAAACATTCATCGAGAATCACATTGCCTGCGGCACCGCCCCGCCCTGGCGAGCTCGAACGGCTGGTTGACAGACCAGTCGTTTGGAGGTACACTGGGGAGGGTGGATCCCCACCGCTTCGTGCCCAGGTGGCTCCCCGTCTTTCTTCGCCATTTGCCACGCGGTAGCGGCGGATCCCCACGTCCCTGTGAGCGGCGAGAGCGGCTCTGGAAGGAGAGATAACGATGAATGCACGCTGGGTGAAGGCTCTCGCATTCCTGGCTGCCGCTGGCGCAACGGCCGCCGTGATGGCGAAATCGCGCCGGGATCCCTCCTGGCTGCGGACAGAACCAGCCTTCGAGGAGGAGCCCGTCCCGGCGGTGGAGCCGCCGCTCCCTGCCAGCGCGGAATCGGATCCCGCACCCGAGGCAGCACCCATTCCCGAGGCAGCAGCGGCGGAGAAACTGCCCGAGAACGCCGCTTGCGCCGAGGCGACTCCCGAAGGGGTGGAGAACGCGGATGAGGTGGCGGCGATTTCGGCGCGGGAGGCCGCGGTTCTCTTTGCCTATGATGCGATTCACGACCGTGCCGTCGCGGGCGAGCGCGTGGTGTGCCTGGCCATCGGCGACGTGCATGAGATGGAGCTGGGAGAGGGACGCGCCCACATCGTCGTGCCGCTGGAGCTCTCGCACCGCAGTGTGGGCCGCGTGCCCCGAACTAGGGCGGCCACGCTCCACGTCTTCCTCGAGGGTGGCCCGACAGCCTGGCGGATTACAAGTCACTCGTGGGAGTGAAGCTTAGCGTGGCAAAGCCCTGGGCGTACAGGCCCGGCTCCAGATCGCTAGGGATAGATGAGCCAGCCGACGACCCGGTAGACTCCATCGCGGCGGCTCCGAAGCTTGCGCAGGCGCTCGTCAGAGAGCCTGGCCTGAACACGCTGCTGCTTCAGGGCCGCTTCCACCATCGCTCGCGTTGAGCCACCCTTCCGGTAGACATCGGGATAGCTGGCCGCCAACACGTAGCCGCGCGCCCGATCAATCTTCACCAGAACGCTGTCGTGGCGCACCTCCACCGGCGTGCCTACCTCAACCAGGTCGAACACCTCCTCGCTATCGGAGACATGCATGCGCACGCACCCGTGCGAGATCACCTTTCCGATGCTTTTCGGCTGGTTGGTGCCGTGGATGCCATGCTCCTCGGGGGTGAAGCCCATCCAGCGCGTGCCCAGCGGGTTGCGCGGCCCCGGCGGGATCACGCCTCTGCGTCCCCCCGGATCAAAATCGAGCGGGTAGCCCCACACCGGGTTGACGATCTTCTGGAGAATGCGCCAGTGGCCGAGCGGCGTCGGCCATTGGGGCCGGCCCACGCCAACGGGGTACGTCTTGTAGACGCGCTCGTCCAGGAAGAGAGTCAGCGTGCGCGAGGGGATGTTGATCACGATCCGCGCTTGCGAGGAGACGGCCTCGCTCGGGAGGTGCGAAGGCTCTCGTGCCGCCGCGGATGCCAGGCAAAGCGCGAGCGCCACTCCAATCCCGCCCGCTGCGGCGAGTGGTGGCCGGATTGCCATCTTTAGAAGGCTCCTCTCCAAACCCAGGTCACCCGGATTGGCTCCGGGGCCCGAAACGCGGGGGGGCGCACCCTGGATGGAGCGCCCCCCGCAAGCGAGCCCGGCGTGGTCTACCAGCGGCCGCGGATAACCGGCGCCGCGGGTTGCGGAGGCGCTGCCGCCGGCTCCTCGCGCACCCCGGCCACCGCCGGTGACGGCTGCGTCACCACGGCTGTCTCGAAGCCCATGTTCACCCCTCCAGCCACCAGTTGTGGGGTGTCGGCCGGACCATAGATCCAGACTGTCTGGCCCACGCGGTAGGCGCTCTGCACGTCTGCCACCGCCTGGCCCCGGTTCACGAAGGCGACCTCCTCACTGGTGAGGGTGCGGGTCACTATCTGCCCGTTCTGCACGTAGCGCACGGTGATCCCCTCATCGGTGATCTGCGTCACCGTGGCCTCCATCCCCTCGCCAACGGGCGTGAAGATCCCCACCACGTTGCGCTCGGGCACCACTTCGAAGAGGACCGTCTGGCCGGTGTTCAGCTGGGCGATGCTCACCGGCTGCCCACTCTCCAGGAAGATCGCATCAGGCGAGTAGCGCAGGGTGCGCGTTTCACCGTTCGGCAGGCGCACCGAGACGGTGTTGCGGCTGCGATCCACCGCGCTGATCGTGCCGATGCCGATATTGCCGCCGAACGTCAGGTTCGCCAGGCGCGCGCCCTGCGGCATCGTCACCATCGTCCCTTCCTGAAGCTCGGCGAGGTTCACCAGCTGGCCTTGCGACATGAATCGGTCCTCATCGCGGACCATGAAGGTGCCCAGCAAGGGCGTGCCCTGCCAATTGAAGCGGAAGGTCGCCAGCGCCGGCATGGTGTCGGTCGCAGGCGTATAGGAGACGAAGGTGCCCTCGTTGAAGGGCGGTGCCATCGCCTGGACGGCCACCGGCCTCTCGGGCGTCGTCGGGACTGTGGCCACCTCGGTCTCCTCGCCCGTCACGACCGCCGTCTCGAAGCCCATGGTGGGTTGCGAAACGACGAGTTGCGGGCTATCGATGGGACCGTAGATCCACACCTGCTGATTGGCGGCGAGCCGATCCTCCACGTCTTCCGCTTCTACGAGTCGCCCCTGGTGGAAGAAGGCAATCTCCTGATCGAGCGGATAGGTGCGCGTCACCTGCTGGCCGGCCTGGATGAAGCGCAGCGTCACAGAATCATCCGTGACATCGGTCACCGTGGCGAGCATGCCGGTGCCTACCTCGCGCAGGAGGGCCACCTGGTTGCCATCCGGTGGAACCTCAAAGAGGACGGTCTGACCTGTTGCGAGCTGCGTCGCCGACATGATCTGGCCATCGCGCACCACAAGCGGGTTCTCGGCATGGCGGATCATGCGCGTCTCGCCGGATGGCAAGCGCACAGTGAGCGTGCGCTGCGTGGGGTTGATCGCGGTGATGGTGCCGACGCCGATGGTGCCGCCGAACGTCAGGTTAGTCAGGCGCGCGCCCTGCGGGATGGTCACCATCGTGTCTTCAGCGACGGTGCTGAGATTCACCTGGCGGCCATTGACCATCCAGCTCTGCCCCGACTGCACCTCGTAGGTGCCGAGCACCGGCATCCCTTGCCAGTTGAAGCGGAGAGTCACGCTGCCTGGGCGCTCCGCGGTCGCCGCCTGGTGGCTCACGAACGCGCCCTGGCGGAATGAGTCCGCCGGCACCATCGTGGTCGCCGCTGACGGCATCGACCCGGTATTCTGATCGCCCGCACCCTGCTGTGCCGCTACCGGGAGGGCCACCGCAAGGGCGAGCGCCAGAGTGAGCACTATCCGGATTGTCATCTCCTCTGTCTCCTCCTGCCTGGCGCGCGGGCAAGGCAGTCTCCCCCCTGGCATCCCACGCGCCGGACATCCATCTGGTTGCGGCCCCTTGCTAGGCCGGTGGGCCGGATGCATCTCCCCGCTCCGCGCTGCCGCTCGCCTCGCCGATGGAGGAGCCCCCTCAGCCCGTTTTTTCGGGTAGCGATGCGTCTGCCTCGCGGTGTTCGAGATACCCCGCCCCCCGGCCGATACTGGAGCCGGGATGGCCTACTGCGCCCATCCGGGAGGGCATGTACCACCCCCTTCTTCGGGCTAAACGCGGCCGTCGGCGCGCGCGCGGTTCCCCGCGGGTCCTCCGCTCAGGTCTCTGCCCATTTTTCCATTCGCCACGGCAGGAGAGGCCCGCGTTTGCCCCGAATAGAGTGCCTGGTAGAACGAGGATCCAGCGCGCTCTTTGGATTTCGTATCGCGCCGGCACAGGCATCCCCTTGGGAAGCTTCCCAACACCCTGGTCGAGGGGAACAATGCCCCTTGGTCAAAGCGGCCGCATCGGATCTGTAACCGCGATAGGTCCCGTCTCACCAGGAAAGGAGCAAGCAGCTTGGCCCGTTTCAAGCGTGGTGATCGCGTCGTCGTGACTCCGCGACAGGTGACCGCAGCCGACCGGAAGTCTGGGCTCTACTACGCCCACTTCGCGGGTCTGCACGGCACGGTGGATCAGGTGTACGAGGAAGAGGGAGAGGTGTGCGTCGAGGTGGATCAGGACTCGCTTCCTGAAAGCTTCGAGCGCCGGCACCTGAGCATCCAGGAGTATGTGCAGCAGCGCTGGCTGAATGGCATCTCCGAGCACGAGCGCCGCAATCTCCCGGAAGAGCAGCGCTCTCTCCGCCTGAAGTACACCATCATGGTCGCGCCCGACGATCTGGTTCCGGAGGGCCAGGCGAAGAAGTCACGTCCGGCCGAAAAGGCGGCGCCGGGGAGCGGCGAGGGCACGAAGCCAGCTACCCCCCGCCTGCAGGAGACGGACCTCACCGCCGCTGAAGAGGCGTATTTCGAAGAGATCCGGCGCCGAGCCAACCAGTAGCCCCTCTCCCTGGCCCCCGCTCTCCTGTGCTCGCCGGCGGCGGTACCACGGATGAAGGGGGCGGACACGGATGGGGAGGATGCCGGCAGCCCAGCACCCGGGGCGCGGAGCTTCTAGCTCCGCGCTGCTTCTCAGCAAAGCCCCTTTCGAGGCTCCCCCTCCCAGTCCGCACCTAACCTGGCCCGGCAGGGCTTCGCTCACAAGCAGCGCGGAGCTTTAGATCCGTGTGATGCGCCTGGGGCTCGATGCCTACCCTGGCACAGGCGCCCCGGCGGGCGAGACGGTCACGGGCGTCGCCGCGCCGGCCGGGATGACGACCGTGAGGATCCCCTTCTCGGGCGTGACGGTACGCGCCGGCTGCGAGCCGATGCGAACGGAATACCGCGCCCCCGGGCGGATCTCAAACGCCCCGGTGGCGATTCGGAGCGTGGCCCCGCGCGGGGCAGTCACGCTCAGCGCCAGGCCCTCCGCGGAGTAGCGCACCTGCGAGACCTCTGCCCCTCCACCGCGCGGATCGAGGGTCACCGGCAATCGTTCCAGGACGACCACTTCCTCCTCGCCAGGCTGGATCGCTGTGCGTGCTTCTTTCGCTACCGTCGTGGGGTAGTCGGTATCGGTCAGCTTCCCGTCGCGGTTGAAGTGGCGCACCTGCACCAGGCAACGCTCTCCGGGCCAGCCATACGCCCCAGGATGCAGCGTGATGATTCGTTCCTTGCCCAGCAAGTAGCCATGGTGCAGCTCGATGGGCGTGAAGGGGAAGAGGTAGCGCGAGATTTCATGCGTGTAGTCATAGCGCGTGCCGACGAGAAGGAACCCGAAGCGGAGCGCGCGCGTGACGTTTCCGAAATCGGTGCGGGCGCTGGCATAGCCGAGCGGAGTGCCCAGAAGCCCCTCGAAGCACCAATGATCGTTGTGCTGGATCTCGACCATGCGCTGCATGCCTGTCGCCAGGATAGCCCACGTGCAGGCCGGACCGTTCCCCATCAGGAAGCCGCCGCGCTTGCGAACGCGATCGATGACGGCAAGCCGATGCCCCTCGCCCAGCAGCGTGGTGACGCCTACCTCCCGCTCGATGGTGTAGCTCTTTGGGTCGAGGATGCACGAGTGGCCGTCAGGGATGTTGTAGGTGAGCAGCGGCGCGCCATAGCCCACGCACTCCATCTCGTCCCAATAGAGCCCATCGATCTCCATCTCGTCCAGATAGCGATCCGCCGCGGCGAGCATCGCCTTGCCGTAGCTGTTCTGCAACGTCGCCACCACGCTGTAGGTGAGCGAGTAGACCCCGCTCCACTCGGTGGAGAGCTGCTCGCCCTTCCTGTTCGTGAGCCAGCTATCCTTGAAACGCTCGTGCCCGCCTTCGGAGGTATCGCGCTGGCTATCGTAGTAGACGAGCACCTTCACCTCGGGGCAGGCCTCGCGGATGCGCGCCGCCGCGGCCTTCAGCCGGCCACGGAAGTCGGCCCAATAATCGTCCAACACGCCCGTGCCGAAACCTATGCGCT
>DUUU01000193.1 GCA_012841485.1 Armatimonadota bacterium | reverse complement strand
GGCACCTATGGCCTGCGGAGCAAGAACTCGCACCAGCTCACCGAGACGCAGATCGAGGAGAGGATCCGCGTGCCGAACCACGAGCGCCTCTTCATTATCGCCGAGGCGTTCCGGCGCGGCTATACAGCCGAGATTGCCGGCGTGGGCGAGGATGAGATCCGTCGCCTGCGCCAGGAAGCCGGGATCGAGCCGGTCTACAAGATGGTCGACACCTGCGCCGCCGAGTTCGAGGCAGAGACACCGTACTTCTACAGCGCCATGGAGCGGGAATCCGAGTTTCTCGAGGGTTCAAGGTTGGCGGAAACCGATACCGAGAACCCGGAACCTGGAACTTTGAAGCCGCGCAAGCGCGCGATTGTCATCGGGAGTGGGCCGATTCGCATTGGCCAGGGGATTGAGTTCGACTACTGCTCGGTCCACTCGGCGTGGGCGCTCCGCGAGGCTGGCTACGAGTCGGTCATCATCAATAACAACCCGGAGACGGTCTCGACCGACTTCGATACCTCCGACCGCCTCTACTTCGAGCCGCTCACGGCCGAGGACGTGCTGGAGATCATCAAGCGTGAGGAGCCAGAGGGGGTTATCGTCCAGTTTGGCGGGCAGACGGCAATCAACCTGGCCGAGCCGCTGCACAAGGCGGGGGTACGCATCCTCGGCTCCTCCTTCGACTCCATCGATCAGGCGGAGGACCGCAACCGCTTCGAGCGCCTGCTGAACGAGCTAAACATCCCGAAGCCCCCGGGCCGCGCCGTCACCTCCGTGGATGCCGCGCTGCAGGTGGCGCGCGAGATCGGTTTCCCTGTGCTGGTGCGCCCCTCCTACGTCCTCGGCGGGCGTGCCATGGAGATCGTCAATAGCGAGGAGGAGCTTCTCTCCTACATGACCTACGCCGTCGACGTCTCGCCCAAGGCGCCGATCCTGGTGGACAAGTATCTCCTCGGCAAGGAGGTGGAGGTCGACCTCATCTCCGACGGCGTGGACGTGCTCATCCCGGGGATCATGGAGCACATCGAGCGTGCCGGCATCCACTCCGGCGATAGCATGGCGGTCTACCCGCCGCAGAGCATCGCGCCGGAGGTGATCGACCAGGTGGTGAGCCACGCCATTGCCCTCTCCCGAGCGCTCGAGGTGCGCGGGCTGATGAACATCCAGTACGTGGTGGAGAATGGCGTCGCCTACATCCTGGAGGTGAACCCGCGCGCCAGCCGCACCATTCCCTACCTCTCGAAGATCACCGGCGTGCCGATGGTGCGGGTGGCCACCAACGTGATGCTCGGAAAGACGCTGTCGGAGCAGGGTTACTCGACGGGGCTGTGGCCCGCGCGCAACCTGGTCGCCGTGAAGGCGCCTGTCTTCTCCTTCGCCAAGCTGCACCGGGTGGATGTCGGCCTCGGCCCCGAGATGAAGTCTACCGGCGAGATCCTCGGCATCGACACCGACTTCTCCCGCGCGCTCTACAAGGCGATGATCGCCTCGGGCATCGCCGTGCCCACCGAGGGTGGCACGTTGCTGGCCACCATTGCTGACCGCGACAAGGAAGAGGCCCTGCCGATTCTCCAGGGCTTCGTGGACTTTGGCTTTCGGGTTGTTGCCACGGCGGGCACGGCGCGCTTCCTCAAGGAGCATGGCATCGAGGCCACGGCGGTGAAGAAGATCCAGGAAGGTAGCCCCAACATGCTGAACCTGGTGCGCAGCGGGGAAGTCGCGTTGTTGATCAACACGCTCTCGAATAACAAGGTTTCCGAGCTCGATGCCAGTAAGACGCGCCGGGCCTCGGTGGAGCTGGGCGTTCCCTGCCTCACCTCGCTCGACACGGCGCGTGCGCTCCTGATGGCCCTCCGCTCCCAGCGCGAAGGCCTCCAGTGCCTTACCATCGACGAGTATGTCGCCGCGTCGCCACCCGCCGGAAAGCTCGGTGTGCGACAGTAGTCGTGCCTGGAGATGGAGGCTTCACCGGACAACAAGGAGATTGGAGGCACTTCACGAATAGAGATCGGGTAAGACGGGGCCGGTCGGCAGGCCGGGCCAGTGCAGACGTAGGGTCGCTGCAGACCGTTGGGGTTTGACCGGCGTTCCTTCCCTGACGCATCCCCTTACCTCCAGTCCGAGACGACAGTGTTGCCCACTCCCCCTGGCCGGGCGGATGGCCGCTGCCGTTCTCGCTGCCTATGCCAAGGGAGCAGCAACACGATGCCCAGACGCGAAGACATCCGTAAAGTACTCATCATCGGCTCCGGCCCGATCATCATCGGCCAGGCATGCGAATTTGATTACTCCGGCACCCAGGCGTGCAAGGCGCTGCGCGAAGCCGGCTATGAGGTCGTACTCGTCAACTCCAATCCAGCGACGATCATGACCGATCCGGGGATGGCAGACCGTACCTATCTCGAGCCCTTGAACGCCGAGCGCCTGGAACAGATTATTGCCAAGGAACGCCCGGATGCCGTCCTGCCCAACCTGGGAGGCCAAACCGGCCTCAACCTCACCGCGGAGCTACACCGCCGCGGTATTCTCGAGCGTTACGGGGTGAAGATCATTGGTGTACAGGCGGATGCGATCGAGCGCGGTGAGGACCGCATCGCCTTCAAGGAGGCGATGGAGCGCCTCGGGATCGATATGCCGCGCAGTGAACCGGCCTACAGCGTGGAGGAGGCGGAACGCATCGCGGCTGAACTCGGCTACCCCGTGGTCATTCGCCCGGCCTACACCATGGGAGGCACCGGCGGGGGCATCGCCTACAATGTCGAGGAGCTGCGCGCCATCGCGGCTCGCGGCATCGCCGCCAGCCTGGTGAACCAGGTCCTCGTCGAGGAGTCGGTCATCGGCTGGGAAGAGCTGGAGTTGGAGGTCGTCCGCGACGCCACGGGAGCCAAGATCACGGTGTGTTTCATCGAGAACGTGGATCCCATGGGCGTGCATACCGGCGATAGCTACTGCGTCGCCCCGATGCTCACCGTCTCGAAGGAGCTCCAGGAGCGCCTGCAGGAGTATGCCTATCGCATTGTGGATGCCATCGGCGTGATCGGCGGGACCAATGTCCAGTTGGCGCATCACCCGGAGACGGGGCGAGTGGTCGTCATCGAGATCAACCCGCGCACCTCGCGCTCATCGGCGCTTGCCTCGAAGGCGACCGGCTTTCCCATCGCTCTCATCTCGGCCAAGCTCGCCGCCGGCATGACGCTGAACGAGCTTCCCTATTGGCGCGACGGCACGCTCGACCGCTACACCCCTTCGGGGGACTATGTGGTGGTGAAGTTCGCGCGCTGGGCCTTCGAGAAGTTCCCCGGCTCGCTCGATCAGCTCGGCACTCAGATGCGCGCCGTCGGCGAGGTGATGAGCATCGGGAAGACCTATAAAGAGGCCTTCCAGAAGGCGATCCGCTCGCTGGAGACGCGCCGCTACGGGCTTGGGTTTGCCAAGGACTTCCACACGCTGCCCATCGAGGAACTGCGCCGGCGCCTGGTCCAGCCCTCCTCAGAGCGCCAGTTCCTGATGTATGAGGCGCTGCGAAAGGGGATGACGGTCGAGGAGCTGCATCGCCTGACCCACATCGGCTGCTGGTTCATTCAGCAGATGAAGGAGTTGGTGGAGCTGGAGGAGCAGGTCCTGAAGTACAAGGGCACGCTTCCGCCGGACGATCTCCTCATCCGGGCGAAGAAGGATGGCTTCTCTGACAAGTATCTTGGTCAGATCCTGGGCGTGTCCGAGGCGCAGGTGCGCGAGCGCCGGCTCTCGCTAGGCCTGAAGCAGGCATGGGAAGCGGTACCTGTCAGCGGCGCCGATGCCGCCTACTACTTCTCCACCTACAACGCTCCCGATAGCGTGTCCGTCTCGCCGAACAAGAAGGTGATGATCCTGGGCGGGGGCCCGAACCGCATCGGGCAGGGGATCGAGTTCGACTATACCTGTGTGCATGCCGCTTTCACGCTGCGTGACCTGGGCTACGAGTCGATCATGGTCAACTGCAATCCGGAGACGGTCTCTACGGATTATGACACCTCCGATAAGCTCTACTTCGAGCCACTCACCGTCGAGGATGTGCTGAGCATCTACGAGAAGGAGAAGCCGGAGGGCGTCATCGTCCAGTTTGGCGGCCAGACGCCGCTGAACCTGGCCGAGGAGCTGGCGGCCAACGGCGTGAGGATTCTTGGCACCTCCCCGGAGAGCATCGACCTGGCGGAGGACCGAAAGCGTTTCGCCGCCGTGATGCGCCGCCTGGGGATCCCCCAGCCGGAGAGCGGCACCGCCACCTCCCTGGAAGAGGCGCTGGAAGTCGCCCGGTCCATCGGTTACCCGCTGATGGTGCGGCCCTCCTACGTCCTGGGCGGGCGCGGCATGGAGATCGTTTACGATGAGGAGATGCTGCGCAAGTATGTGAGCGCCGCCGTCGAGGTGACCCCGGATCGCCCGATGCTCATCGACAAGTTCCTGGAGAACGCGATTGAGGCGGAGGCGGACGCCGTCGCCGACGGCAACGATGCCTTCGTGCCCTCGATCATGGAACACATCGAGCTGGCCGGCATCCACTCGGGCGATAGCGCCTGCGTCATCCCGCCGACGACCATTCCCGAGAAGCACCTGAGCACCATCGTCGAATACACCAAGCGCGTCGCCACGGAGCTCAAGGTGGTCGGCCTGATGAATATTCAGTATGCCATCGCCAACGACACGGTCTACATCCTGGAGGCCAACCCGCGCGCCTCGCGCACGGTGCCCCTTGTCTCCAAGGTCACCGGCGTCTCCATGGCGCGGATCGCCACCCAGCTGATGATGGGCGCGACCTTGCGTGACCTGGATCTCCGCCCGCGCAAGTATCCACATTTCGGGGTGAAGGAGTCGGTTTTCCCCTTCAATATGTTCCCCGAGGTGGATCCCCTCCTCGGTCCCGAGATGCGCTCTACCGGTGAAGTGCTTGGCCTGGCCGACAACTTCGGCTTGGCGTTCTACAAGTCACAGGTGGCTGCTGGCACGGCGCTGCCACTGGAGGGCACGGTGCTGATCACGGTGGCCACGCGCGATAAGCAAGCGGTGCTGCCCGCGGCGAAAAAACTGGCGGAGATGGGCTTCACGCTCCTGGCGACGGAGGGTACCTGCCGCTTCCTGCAGGAGCACGGCGTGGCGGCCCAGCCGGTGAGAAAGCTGTATGAGGGCCGGCCGAACCTGCTCGACTTGCTGCAAAACGGGGAGATCCATCTCGTGATCAACACCCCGGCGGGCAAGGAAGCGGTGACGGACGACAGCTACATCCGCAAGGCGGCCGTCAAGGGCAAGATCGCCTATATCACCACGACCGCGGCCGCCGTGGCCGCTGCCGAAGGCATCGCCGCCGCGCGCCGCAGCGTCGGCAGTGTCAGACCGCTCCAGGAATACCACGATCAAATCGAGGTGGAATAACACTCGCGTCCTGCCCCGGGCCCGCGCGGGCCCGGGGAGACGCGGCCAACCGGAGCGCCCCCGGGCGGAAATCTCCGCGCTGCTTGTGAGCGAAGCCCTGCCGGGCTGGGCTGCACTCCCGGGTACCTCAGAACGGCGAGGGTTGGGATGGGGATGCGTCGCGCGGCGCTAGAGCACCGCGCTGCTTGTGAGCCCGCGGGCTTGCTGACCGCGAACCGGCGTTTGACGCCCTCACCCCCCTGTGCTATAATGCCTCTGGCGTACCGGCGGTGCCCGGACACGTAGCCGGAGTGCGCCCCCCTCTTTCTCTTCCTTGCCAGGCGATCGCTCGTGGCGCATCGTCGCGAGCGCGACGGAGGCACGGCTTATGGGTCGCACTGTGATTCCCGAGTTAGTACGCACTCCCGTCACGGGCGTCCGGCTCACCGGCGGGCTCTTTCGGACGGCGTTCGAGAACAACATCGGCTTCTTGAAAAGCCTCTCCCAGGATGCGATTCTTTACTGGTTCCGGGTGAAGGCCGGCTTGCCGGCGCCGGGCCAGCCCTATCGAGGCCACTTCGAGGACAACATTAAGGGTCAGACCGCGGGGCTCTTCCTCATGGGCGCGGGTCACTCCTTGCGCTGGCAGGAAGACGCCGAGCTGCGCGCGCGCGTCGAGGAGATCGTCGAGACCATCGACACCGCCCGGGAGCCCGATGGCTTTTTCGAGCCGATTCCCAAGGCCGAGTTCGGCACGAAGGAGTACCCCAACTACGTGCGCGTCTGGCTCAACTATGGGCTCACCGCGGCACACTTATCAGGCAATCCCAAGGCCCTGGGGTTGATGCGCGACATGCAGTCGTGGTTCAACCGCTGTGACGAGCGCTTCATCGCCAAGGACCTGCTCCTTGGCTTCCAGGGGGTCATCGCCAACACCACCGTCTACTTCACCGAGGTGGGCCTTCCCGAGGACCTGGATGTGACCATCGAGTGCTACCAGGAGAACTGGTGGCTGGCGCAGTTCATCCGCAACGATGACGGCGCCATCTACCGCCGGCCCACCCCCCACGGCACGGAGCTGGAGGCGATCACCGCCTACCTGGATCTCTACATTGCCACGGGCAAGCCGCTCTATCTCAACGCGGTCAACAGCGCCTACCGCATGATCCAGGGGAAGTGGCAGCATGTGGGGGGCGGGATCGTCGCCATAGAGCACACGGAGATCACCCCCGGGTGCCTCTGGTTGGATCCCATCCACAAATACAACGAGCTCTGCTGCAGCGCGCACTGGCTCTACCTGAACCAGCGCTATCATCATCTCTACCCCGACGTGGAGAGCTACGTGGGGGAGATGGAGAAGACGCTCCTTAACATCATCATCGCCAACCAGGCCGGCACAGAGCATATCCGCTACCATGCCTACCTGGATATCCAGAAGGATGATGACCGCTCGACGCCCGTCTCCTGCTGCGCTGGCCTGGGCACGCGCATCCTCGGATCGCTGCCAGAGTTCCTCTATTCGCTGGCGTCCGATGGGGTATACGTGGACATCTATGCCTCCTCCCAGCTCCGCTGTACCTGCGGCGGCGCTCCCGTCACGCTCACGACCGAGACCGACCAGCCTCTCGGTGGCTCCGTCGCCATCCGCGTGGGCGTGCCCTCGCCCACGACGTTCACGCTTCACCTGCGCATCCCCGGCTGGGCCACCGGAGAAGTGGGGCTCGCCGTCAACGCCCAGCAGGTCGCGGTTGGCCAGCCGGACACCTACTGTGCGCTGACGCGCGAGTGGCGCGACGGCGATACCGTCTCTTTCACCTTGCCGCTAGGGATCCGCGTCACTCGCTACACCGGGCGCGATCAGGTCCCGGGGTTGAACCGCTATGCCATGGAGTATGGACCGGTGCTGCTGGGCATCGTGGGCCCCTTCAACTGCAGGGGCCGGTTTACTTCCCTAAAGGTGGATCCCGGGAGCCCGGAGGTGTGGTTGGTGCCGGAGCCGGGGCATCCAGGCCACTTCACGGTAAGGGGCTACCCCCGGCACAAGGTGGTACCCTACTACGAGATCGCGGAAGAACGCTTCACCTGCTTCCCCGTGCTGGGAGCATGAGAAGAGCCAGGGCACGTATCACCCGCGGGCTTCAGAGCGAGCGCCTCTATCCGGAGCGACACTGCAACCTGAGCGTGCGGGTTTGGGGATGGTGCGGCTGTCTCTGCGAGCTGGACGATCACTACCAGGAGCAGATCATCGCCCGGCAGTTGCATGCGCTACAGGGGGCGGGTGGTGCTGGGCCAGCCCACGCGGAGTCCGACCGGGGGCGTCCGCATCTGCCGCACACCAATTTACCGCCCCCTCGGCCTTTTCTCCCTCCTTAAAAACTGGTATAATAGTGTGGTGCATTCAGGCACTCCCTCTTTGGGAGAAACAGCTGGGTTGCTGATGCAGCCGCACCTTCTCAAATCGGGCGTAAGAGGTTGTGAGAGAAACGTCACTCACGCAAAGCATGCGGGCGTCCTGGCAGGTTTCTTTTCGTGGTACCATCGATCCCGGCGTGGCGGCGAACTACCGCTGACCCGCCAGGCACGCCACCCGAACCAATGATCCGCGGGCAAGCGATACCCACAGGGCCACGCTCACGATCCCGTCTCGATAGAGTAAATAGCTATGTAACATGAGATGCTGCTGACTGCTGAGTTAGGCGAGAAGGGGAATAGACAATCGCATGACAGTAGAGTATATCCTGCTTGGCGTGGGGGGCCTTCTCCTTTTGAGCGTTGTCGCGAGCAAGGGTCAAAGCATCACCGGTGTACCTGCCCTCTTGATCTTCTTGATGATTGGCATGCTCGCGGGCTGTGAGGGCCCCGGCGGGATCGCCTTTGACGACGCCCGTCTCTCTCAAGGGCTGGGCGTTATCGCGCTGATCTATATCCTCTTCGCGGGTGGGTTGAGCACCGAGTGGAGGCGTGTGCGCCCAGTGGTTGGGCCATCGTTCGTGCTGGCCACGTTTGGTGTTTTGATAACCGCGGTGCTCCTCGGCGCGTTCGCGGTCGTGTTCCTCGGGCTGACGCCGGCTGAGGCGTTCACCCTGGGCGCCGTTGTCTCCTCGACGGACGCCGCCGCCGTCTTTGCCGTGATGCGCTCGCGCAACGTCTATCTGAAGGAGCACCTGGAGACGTTGCTCGAGTTCGAGTCCGGCAGCAACGACCCGATGGCGGTGCTCCTCACAGTGAGCATGATCCGTTTGCTCACTGCGCCTGATTCATCGCCGCTCCACCTGATCCCATTCTTCTTCCAGCAGATGATCCTCGGCGCGCTGTGTGGCTATCTCGCCGGGCGAGCGATTGTCTGGGTCATCAACCGGATCAACCTCGAGTACGACGGGCTCTATCCCGTGCTCAGCACCACGCTGGTGTTGTTGGTCTATGCGCTCACGTCTCTGGTCGGCGGAAACGGGATCCTCGCGATCTACATCGCTGGCCTGGTCATGGGCAACAGCACCTTCCTGCACAAGAACAGCCTGACGAGTTTCCACGATGGGCTGGCGTGGCTGATGCAGATCGTCATGTTCCTCACGCTGGGCCTGCTGGTCTATCCGTCGCGCCTCCTTCCCATCGCGGGAATCGGGTTGGGCGCGGCGCTCTTCCTCATGTTCGTTGCCCGGCCGGTCGCCGTCTTCCTCAGCCTGATCCCGTTCCGCTTCCCGCGCAACGAGAAGGTCATGATCTCGTGGGTGGGCCTGCGCGGAGCGGTGCCGATTATCCTGGGGACCTACCCCCTCCTGGCCGGCTTGCCGAACGCCGACGCGATCTTCCACGTCGTTTTCTTCGTGGTCTTCACCTCGGTTCTGCTCCAGGGACCTTCGCTGCCATGGTTTGCCCGCAAGCTTTGGGTGGATAGACCGCCGACGCAGATTGCCCGCGAGCTGCCGCTCACGCCTGCCGCCGAGGGAATCTCCGGGTCCCTGGTCGAGATTGCGGTGCCGCCCGGCTCCCCGTTCGCGGGCCGCCCCATCGTTGAGCTGGGGCTGCCACGCGGTGTGTACATCGTCCTGGTGCGAAGAGGCGAGGAGATGGTGGTGCCGGCCGGCTCCACCCTGATCACCGCCGGCGACAGGCTGCTCATGATGGGCAAATCCGATGCCCTGGACAGCATCCGCTCCGTCCTCGCTCCCGTGTACGACGTGGCCGAGTAGCTGGCGCGCGGGCGAGCACCAGCCATCCGTCCCTTTCACCCGTGGTATCGGCGCCGGCGTGGCCGGGGGGCAGAGCGATGGCTCGCTTTTCCTCGCGGCTGCACCGTGGTATAATGGGGTGTCGGCCGTGCTCACCATCGGGCGGTTCTCCAGACACTGTCGCCGCGGCGGCCGGCGCGCCGGGAGCGATGCGTCGTGCCGATCACATTACAGCATTGGCCCTGGTTACTGCTGCTGCCCCCTCTGGCCGCCTGGCTGGTGGGCGTACACCGCCGGTCACTCGCCGGCCTGAGCCCCTGGCGCTGGCGGGTTGCCCTCGGCGTGCGCCTGGCTGGCGTCCTGCTTCTCATCCTCGCCCTTGCTGGCACCACCCTCGTCCACTGGAGCGACGCTCAGGCCGTCTGGTTCCTTGTGGATCACTCCGATAGCATGGGGCCCGAGCACCGTCGGCATGCTCTCGACCAGGTGACTGCCGCCTCCAAGAAGATGCGTCCCGGAGACCAGGCGGGCGTTATCCTCTTCGGCGCGGATGCCCTCATCGAGGCGCCATTGGCCAGTGAGCTCTCCCTGGACCAGACGGCAAGCACGCCGGTCACCACCTATACGGACCTCGCGCGCGCCCTGCGCCTGGCCCTCGCCGCGTTCCCGGACCGGTATGCCCGGCGCATCGTGCTCCTCTCTGATGGAAACGAGAACCTTGGCAGCGCCCTCGAGGAGGCGGCGCTCGCCACGGCCCAGGGTGTGCCGATGGATGTGGTGCCTATTGAGCAGGCACGGGGCGCCGAGGCACTGCTGGAGCGGATGGTTCTCCCGAACGAGGTGAAGATTGGCGAGCCGTTTGAGTTGCGCGTGGTGGCCTCCTCTCAGACGGCCCAGGAGGCAACCCTGCGCCTCTTCCGCGACCATGCCTACATCGGCGCGCAGGAGGTGAGCCTCTCGCCGGGCAAAAACGTTGTTGTCTTTGTCCAGACACTCGAGAAGCCGGGGTTCCACACCTATGAGGCGCGCCTGGAGCCACGCGACGACACGCTCTCCGAGAACAACCGGGCGCTCGGCTTCTCGCTGGTGCGCGGTCGGCCGCGCGTGCTCTATGTCGAGGGCGATCCCGGGCAAGAGAAGTACCTCGCCGCCGCCCTTCGCTCGCAGCAGATCGATGCCGACGTGGTCAACACGACCGGAATTCCGCGCAACCTGGCGGAGTTTCAGAGCTATGATAGTATTATCTTCAGCAACGTCTCCGCGCTCCACGTCTCTGCCGAGCAGATGAAGATGATCCAGAGCAACGTGCGCGACCTGGGTCAGGGCTTTGGCATGATCGGTGGCGATGAGAGCTTTGGCGCGGGGGGCTATTTCCGCACTCCTATCGAGGAGCTCCTCCCCGTCGATATGGAGATCGCCAAGCAGCAGGAGTGGCCGAGCACCGCGGTCGTCTGCGCGATCGACAAATCCGGGAGCATGGCAGGCGGGGGCCTGGGCTTTTCCAAGGTGGACCTGGCCAAAGAGGCCGCGATCACAACCGTCGAGGTGTTGGGCGAGCGCGATGACTTCGGGGTGATCGCCTTCGACGAGGCGGCCAAAGAGGTAGTGCCGCTGCAGCGGGTGAAAGATCGGAAGGCGATCCAGGACCGAGTCGCGAGGATAGTGGCCGGCGGGGGCACCAGCCTCTACCCGGCGATGATGATGGCCCACGAGTGGCTAGAGCAAAGCAACGCCCGCGTCAAGCACTGCATCCTCCTCACCGACGGCATGTCGCTTCCCGGCGATTTCAAGCACGCCGTCCAGGCGCTGAACGCAGCTGGCGCCACGCTCTCCACCGTCGCTGTCGGCCAGGATGCCGACCGGCAGCTACTCGAGGGCCTCGCCAGGGATGGCGGCGGGCGCTTCTATTACACCGATGATCCACAGATGCTCCCGCGCATCTTCACCAAGGAGGCCATCCTCGTCGCCAAGTCGCTCATCGTCGAGGAGCCATTCGTCCCGAGGGTGGATACCACCGCGGATGTCCTGCGTGGCATCGATTGGTCCGGCCGTCCGCCGTTGCTCGGCTACGTCGCCACTTCGGCGAAGGCGCTGGCGGCGGTGCCGATGCGGAGCGCGCGCGACGATCCGCTCTTTGCCTGTTGGCGCTATGGCCTGGGCCGCACCATCGCCTTCACTTCCGACTGTAAAGCGCGCTGGGGGGCGCACTGGCTTACCTGGCCCGGCTACCAGCGGTTCTGGGGACAGGCGATCCGCTGGACGCTTCGCCGGGGCGCGCGCGCCCACTTCCAGACCCACGTTGAGGTGGAGCGTGGCCGAGGGCGGATCCGCGTCGATGCCCTGGATGAGAAGGGCGAGTTTGCCAACTTCCTCGAAGTGCGCGCCAACGTTGTTCGCCCCGACATGGTCGCGCAGTCGCTCGTGCTGCCGCAGTCCGGGCCGGGCCGCTACGAGGGCGAGTTTGATGCCACCGCGATTGGCACCTACATGGTGAATGTCAGCCGCTCTGATCAGAGCGGCACCGCTTCGCAGACCTCCGGCTTCGCGATCTCCTATCCGCCAGAATACCAGGATCTGAAAACGAATCGCTTCTTGCTCACCCGCCTGGCCGAGCGCACTGGTGGCCGCGTCCTCTCCGATCCCGCCGATGTTTTCACCAAGGAACGCAAGCCGGCGCGCGTGCCGGTGGAGATCTGGCCGGCGCTGTTGCTGGCGGCGCTCCTCCTCTTCCCACTGGATGTGGCTGTGCGGCGGGTGCAGATGGAGCCCGCTGAAATCCGCGCGTGGGCACGGAATCGTGCCGGATGGCTACGCTCCCGAGCGGCACGCCGGCAAACAGAGACTGTCGCGCGGGCGCAGACGATGGGCCGGCTGCTGGAGCGCAAGTCTCGTGTGGCCACGACGCAGCGGAGGACGCAGGCGGGGAGCGAGGATGGAAGGGTTTCGCCGCGGGCACCATCGGACGAGGGTGAACGGGAGATGACGGCCCCGGTGGAATCCGAGGCGGCGCGCCCCGCCTCGCAGACTCCAGAGCCGCCGGCGCCCGAGACCGCGGCAGAGGCTACCGCCCGCCCGACCGAGCGCCTGCTACGCGCCAAGCGACGCGCGCGTGGCGAGGACCCCCCGTAGCGTGCCCGAGATCACGGGAGGGGACCGGAAGATAGCAGGGCGTGGCGGCCGGCGGGAGGGCTATCGGTAGGGCTGCGCGGCGAGGAGGATGAGCGCCATGCCGATCCCCATCACGACGAGGCTGCGGCCCTGCAACTGTTCCATGCGCCGCCCGCCCGTGTACCAGAAGAGTGTCAGCGAGGGGACCAACAGGAGATAACCAAGGATGAACAGACTCCGGTAAAGTATTTCCATCGTATCTGAGTGCGTTCCGGGTTCACAGGGTCCCCCAAGGTAGGGGAAAATGGTTTCCAGGCTTCTGAACTCCTCTTCGGCGTCTCGGCCGCCGATTC
>DUUU01000192.1 GCA_012841485.1 Armatimonadota bacterium | reverse complement strand
TCTCGATGAAGGGGCGGGCATACTGGTACTGCTTCATCGTCAGGTCATCGCCGATGTAGATCGCGTCCACGCCCTCCAGCATCTCCTCCAGGGTGTCGGCGACAACGGGCACGTTGGCGAAGCGCGAGAGATTCTCGGCGTGTTGCCGGTTCTCGTCGAACACCTTGACCACGGTAGCGCCCTCGATCCGCGCCATCGGCGGCCGGCCGCCATACGGGTCGAGGTGCTTGAACTCCTCGTTCAGCCCGTTGAACATCTTCGCGAACTGCACGGCATGGTAGATGCCGGCACCGGCGACAAATCCAAGACGGATCATCTTCTTCTCCTCTGGGGCAGATAGCCGGAGTGCTGCTCAGCGATCCAGGGGGATGCGCACCACCGTGGCCCCATCGGGCGGTAGCTCCACCGCGAAGCTCTCGCCCGAGGCAAGCGCGCCTCGCGCCGTACGCGCCTCTCCCGTCAGGTTGCCTACAACCACCAGGGCTTCGCGCGCGCCGATATAGGCCGCGGCAGCCACTCCCTCCTCTTCCAGGCGCACGGGGGCACTCCGCCAGTCATAGAAGCGATACTGGCTCAGGTCGTAATCGCGCAGTGGCGCGAACAGCTCCAGGTCGAGGTCCTGCGCCGGCCAGGGGGCCGTGCCAGTGAGCAGGCAGCGCAGCGTCATCTGGCGGTGGACCGATTCCGGGGCGTCGCGCTCCAGGCAGCCGTAGCCGATGACGCCGCGCGGGCGCGCACCCATGAAGCTCCACTCCAGCGGGAGCGAGGCGAGCGGCGGCGCCGCCGTCGCGAGCCGGCCATAGCCCCACTCCATCGCGACCACGTAATCGGCCAGGTTCTCGGTCACGGCGCACGGCACCATCGTGTTGTGGATGATGACAAGGCCATCCCGGCCGACGCGCTGGCGCGTCCACTCCATCAGCTCTACCAGCTCATCCACGTCCCAATGCCCGACCGGCGAGAGCGCCCATCCGCCGTAATCGGGAAGCTCCCCGGGCTCCGCGTCTGGCTCGTGCGCCGGGTTATGGCAGTAGAGGGCAACGTTCCAATCGTAGTAGACGCCATCGAGCGGGTGGTTGCGCAGGACGGTGTCGATATTCTCCTTGAGCTGGGCGAGCCAGCCGGAGCGGAGGCACATCTGGGCGCCGTATTCATCCCCCGCGTAGGCATTGTGAAGCTGCTGCCCGCGCTCGCCGGGAAGCCGCGCCCATTCGGCGCCGTGCGCCTGGTAGGCCGCCGTCGTCGGGTGCAGCTCCTTGTTCGAGAAGTAGGTGGCCACGCGAATCCCGTGCTCCTGGAGCTCGCGGATCACGCGGTCGTACTCCTTCATATCTTCCGGACCGAAGGGTGGGTAGCTCCCATCGCGCCAGAAGAGGCCATCGCGGAAGGTATCGCCATCGTGGTGGAAGTGCGCCGTACGCACCCCGGCCTCGGCCCAGGCGCGGATCTTCTCGCGCGTCGGCCAGTCGTGGCGGTTAAACGAGCGATGGAGGAAGGGGCGGTGCGCCCGCCCGGAGAGGACCGGGATGCCCAGCCAGGAATCGAACGTGTAGTCGCCGGCCATCGGCACCGCCCCCGAGGGGATGTTCACGGGCGAGATGGTGCACACCACCGCCGGCGGGCGCGACTGTGGGCCGAGGTAGAGGTGGCCATACCCCGGGCGCCCACATGCCTGGTAATCCCACTGCGACAGCTTCGAGCCAGCGAACCACTCCAGGCCCTCGCGACCCTGCTCCGCGCACGCCACGTAGCGCGGCACGAACCGGCTCTCATAGGGGCAGTCGAAAGAGGCGCCCGGCGTGAACCGGCCCCACTGGCAGACGCCGAAAGCGCCCAGCCAGGCAGAGGCCTCCGCGGGTGCGCCAGGGCGCACGGCGAACGAGCCGAGCTCCGGGCGCAGCTTCCACTGCAACAGCGTGAGCCGGCGGACACGCGCGCCATCCCCCGGGAAGCGGAAGCGCTGGCAGAGCCGGATCGCGCCCCAGCGGTACTCGTAGCGGATCTGATACTCGACGCCGCAGCTCTCGCCCTCGGGGGAGCGCATCACTCCGGCGACGTCCACCCGGACCCTCTCCCCATCGCGAGACACATCCACCCGGGGCGAGGAATCAGACAGCGTGGAGAAGACGCGCGCGTCGCCCTCCAAGACAACCTCGCACCCCATCGGCGCCAGGAGCAGGTTCTCCCCCGAGCCCTGGAACAGCCGGATCGCGCGGATCGCCCCGCCGGCGCGCAGGTCGTGCTCGATGGCATAGAAAGGCGTGCGCAAAACGAGCGCCCCGCCCGCGCGATCTTCCTCAATCTCATACGGCTCCGGCGCCGTGCCGTAAAGCGTGTTCCCTGGAAACTCCATCGTCTCGTTGCCCCTTCTCAACACAGCCGGCCCTCTGGCATCTCTCCCGAGCGCCCACGCTAGGCCGGGTCTAATCCGCGCGCGTGGCGGGCGCCTCGGCCCTCTGGCCCCAGGCATCGACCGAGATCGCGCGGAAGGAGTATTCCTCGCCCGGAACCAGGAAATCGACCCGGACGCGGTGCTCCCGCTTCAACGCCGCGTCGACCGGCGTGCGCCGCGCCGGCTGGCCCTCCGCGATATACTCCACGCGCGAAGTGGCCGGCACGTCCGTCTTCCAGGTGACCCACGCGAACGGCTGCGCGCCGGCCAGCCCCTTCTGTGGCGGTTCGAGGCGAACGCGCACGTCCGTGATCCGGGGCGGCGCGGCTTGCGGAGCGCGAGTCACTACCAGCGCGCCACCGCGCAGCTCCGCCGCGAGCGCGCTTCCAGCACACTCCAGGCGCCGGGCATCCCGCGCGAGGAGCGCCAGGCCCCGCGGCGCCGGACCATCGAGGCGAACGGCCTCGCCCTGCCACTCGGCGCAGAAGCTGTCCAGCAGCTCCGGGCTCTCCAGGAGCGTCCGCCCTCCCTCGCGCACGCTCTTCCCCGTCTTCACGCCCACGCGGACCACCCTCCCCGCCGTGTCCTTGCGAATGAGCGCGATCTCGCCGTCGAAGAGATAGTCGCCATACCGGCGCCCGCGGGCGCCGCGGTGGGAGATCAGGATGACGTCGGTCCACTCCTCGGTCACCCTCGCCTGACGGGCTCTCTCGAAGCGCGCAAGCTCTTCCGACGAGACGTGGTAGGCCTCAAACTCGCGGAGCGCCAGCCGGCCTCCCCCCGCGCGCTCCACGGCCACGCTCAGCCGAGTAGTGCGCACGGTATCGAAAAGCGTGTAGCTCACCTGCTCCTCGTGCCAGGTGGTTTGGGCGCCGGCGACGTCGCGCCAGGCGTTCCCATCCCAATACTGGATGCGCATCTTCTCCGCGGGGTAGAGGATCGTCTTCCCATTCCAGGTGCCATGGTGCAGGACGACGGCGTTCACGGCGACCTGGGCGCCGAAATCGACCCCGAAACGCCCCTTGAGGGGCACATTCGGCAGGTGGGGCGCCGAGGAGAGCGCGGAGCCGACGCGGCGAGGATCGGCATCGCCATCGGTCAGGAGCTTCGCATCCCCGGGGAACTGCCCCTGCGATACCTCGGCGAAGGCCGGCTTGCCCAGGGCGCGGTTGGGACCCCTCTCCATCTGAATGCTCTCCGCCTCCTGTGCCGGGCGCGTCACCCGACAGCGGATCTCCAGGCCGGCGGCCTCATGCGGCGAGAGCGCCTTCCCGTCTTCCTCCACGGGCAACTCGCGGAGCGTAACCGTTGCCTCTCCACCGCGCGGCGTGGGGAAGAGCACGTCGTAGAACGCCTGGGGCAGGTTACCCTCCCGGGCGTAGACGGCCACGGGTGACTTCACCCGCTGGAAGCTGCCGGTGGTCACCCTCCACCCGAGCATCGCCTCGCGCTCGCGCTGTTCGTCCACCTTCATATCGGTTTCGACCGCCTCGGCGAAAGCGGAGCGCAGCCCGGCGGCATAGGCGGGGATGACCTCCACATTCGCTGTGTTCGCATGCAGCGTGCGCGCGCGCCCCGTCTGCGGATCGAGGTTCACCTCTGCCGGCGCCATCTGCGTCGGCCCGGCGAAGTGGAAGAACTGCTCGAGGAGGTGACGCCCGCTGCCGGTGAGCAGATCGCAGAGAAGGAAGTAGCCCGGCTTCACGAAGAGGATCTTGCGCCGATGGGTCACGCCCAGGTCGCCATAGGCGCCGTGGGCGCCATCGACGAAGCCGAAGCCCCTCGTGGTGACCCATTCGATCGGGATCATCGGGGCGTTCGCACCCCGCGCCTGCGAGCGCCCATCCACTTCGACCGTGTTGTGGAGCGCCGTGCGGTAGCCCCACCCCAGGAAGTAGTCGCCGGTATCGGTCAGGAGCGGCTTCCCGTAAGCATACAGGTCGAAGTGGCAGGCGTCTTCATGGGCGTGCCCGATGGCCTGGGTCGAGAGGTCGAAGTA
>DUUU01000191.1 GCA_012841485.1 Armatimonadota bacterium | reverse complement strand
CTGCTGCGTGCGCACGCATCCGCAAGGCGTGACAGCTGGGGCGGGGATGCCCGTGGCGACTCATCCGTGGTATCGTTGTATCGTTCCTGCCGCTCCAGCCTGAGGAAGGAAGCAGGCGTGCTGCCGGCGAACTGTTGCACTGCGAGCGAGGCTGGGGCACGGCGAGGTGTTCCATGCCCGGCGGTAACCGATCTCCTTGGCCCTATCCGCGCGTACGGCGGCTCTCCGGCCGCTTCCCCGGCGGATGCAACCCCTGGCAGCACTGGAGAGTGTGGATGCGGTGGACACTGGATGATACGCGCTGTCGTCCTGGACGAGTATTCCGGGTGCCCAACGATGGCGGTGTGCTCTTGAGACACTTCGCGGGCCGGCGCGCGCGCATCGATGAGATCACGGAGACCCGGTCCGGGAGGATCGTGACCTTCACCGTCGCGGGCATCCGCGTGAGCTGCCCACTCGCCTATCTGGATCGCGCCCTCCAGCGAGAGACATCGGAGGGGGAATGAGGGGCGCCAGGCACTCGCCCGGCTCGCGGCGATACCGTGCGCCCCGTCGCAATGACTAGTTGCCGCCCTCCTCGGAGGGGTCGTCGGTCTCTTCCAGGGTCTGCGCCATTCCAGCGAGGGCCTCTTCGGCCTCTCTCTCGGTGCCCGGCTGGACTCCAAACTCCTTGAGCGTCTCGGCAAAGTGGCGCAACCGCCACAGCACCCGGTCGTTGATCGAGCCCTCCTCGAAGGTGCCATCCGGGTACTGCCGGCCGGCGCGTACCCCCGTCAGGATTTCGATCCCCTCATCGATGGTGCGCACTGCCCAGATATGGAACTTGCCCTCCTTGACCGCGTCGATCACCTCATCCTTGAGCATGAGGTTCCGGACGTTCTGCTCCGGGATGATCACGCCTTGTTCCCCGGTGAGCCCGCGCACTTTGCAGACGTGGAAGAAGCCCTCGATCTTGTGGGTGGCTCCCCCGATGGGCTGGACCTCGCCCCGCTGGTTCACCGATCCGGTGACGGCGATGCCCTGGTGAATCGGCACATCCGCCAGGCTCGACAGGATGGCATAGAGCTCCGCCGCCGAGGCGCTGTCGCCCTCGACATCCTCATAGAGCTGCTCGAAGGTGAGCGTGGCGGAGAGCGCCAGGGGCACCTCGCGGGCATATCGCCCGCCCAGGTAGCCGGAGAGGATCAGGACGCCCTTGTTATGGATGCGCCCGCCCATCTTTACCTCGCGCTCGATGTTCACCACGCCACCGCGCCCCAGGAAGGTGCGCCCCGTGATCCGAGAGGGCCGGCCGAAGACGTAGTCGCCCAGCGCCGAGACCGACAGCCCATTGACCTGGCCGACAACGGCCCCGGTGGTGTCGATCATCAGAGTGCCCTCTTGGATCCACTCGCGGATCTTCTCCTCGAGCATGCGCGAGCGATACTCGCGCTCCTCCAACGCCTTGGTGACGTCCTCCGCCATCACCACGTCGTGGCCTGCTTTGCCCGCCCAGAAGGAGGCCTCGGTGACCAGATCCTCGGCGACACGATAGGAGGTGGCGAGCTTCTCCTGGTGTTCGCGGGTGCGCGCGGCGTGCTCGACGGCGCGCGCCATCGCTCCCTTGGAGAACGGCTTCATCCCCTCCTTGCGCGTCAATGCCGTGACGAGCGCCGTGTACTGCGCCAGATGGTGCTCGTTGCGGGGCATCTCGGTATCGAAGTCCACCTTCACCTTGAAGAGGCGGCCGAAGTCCTTATCGAGCGCGTGCAGCAGGTAGTAGAGGAAGGGGGGACCGACCAAAACCACCTTGAGCTGCACCGGGATCGGCTCCGGGCGAAGGGATGCCGTGGGGATGATCCCCATCTGCTCGCCCAGGTTCTCGATGCGCACCTCGTTGGTGCGCAGGGTGCGCTTCAGGCCATCCCAGGAGAGGGGATTGCTGAGCACGTCGATCAGATCCAGGATCAGGTAGCCGCCGTTGGCGTGGTGTAGCGCCCCGGCCTTGATCATGCGCGGATCGGTGACCATGACGCCAAAGCGCACGCGGAAGTCGATCCGCCCGACGAGGTTGTAGTAGGTGGGGTGCTCCTCGGCCACCACGGGCGCTCCCTCGGTATGGGCGTTGTTGATGAGCACATTGACCCGGTAGCGGTTGAGCGTCTCCTCGCGCTGCATCTCCGCCATGTTGGCGGCCACCGCCAGGGCGGGGGGACCATCCGACGGCAGGCGTTCGCGACCGTTTCGGAACTCGTCCACATGCTCGGCGATGTCGTTCTGGGCCGCGCTCAGGAAGCGCTCGATCTTCTCATTGCCCCGGTACTTCTCGCGAACGGCATCAAAGAGCTGGCTCACCGCCTGGCGCGCCACGCTTTGGTCCAGCTCGCGGCTTTTCTCCAGGGCCTCACGCTCGATATTGCGCGCCTGCCGGAAGGTCTGCTCGATCTGGCCGGGTAGTCCCTTGCCGCGCTCCTCGATCTGCTCCTTCTGCTCCTCAGGCAGCTCCTCATACTGCTCCGGGGTGATCGGCTGGCCATCCACCAGGGGGATCGTCACCATGCCCGCCGGCGTCATCTGGATCACAAAGCCGGCTTCACGTGCCTTGGCCTGCAGCTCCTCGATCAGGCTATCTCGCCGCTCGTTATGCTCGCGGACGAGCTGGCCCTTCAGCTCCTCATAGCCTTCCGATTGGAAAGCCTTCGGGATCTCCTCTTGGCTCAAGGAGATCAGGTTGTCCATCGCGGCAGCGAACTCTTCGCCGCCGCCCGCTGGCAGGCACAGCGCCACCGGCTCATCCGGGTTGTCGAAGTTGTGGACGTAGCACCAATCCGGAGGCCGAGGCTCGGTGCGCGCGCGCTCCTCGATCTGCGTGCGCACCGCGTGCCACCTGCCGGTGCCTGGGGCACCGACCAGGAAGAGGTTATAGCCGGGCGCATCGATGTCGATGCCGAAGTCGATGGACTCGACCGCGCGCTCCTGGCCGGCGATGCCTTTCAGGGGCTCGATATCCTCTGTCGTCTCGAACCCGAAGGTGTTTGGATCACACCGCCACGCCAATTTGTCCGCCGGCACTCGCCACTTTTGTTCCGCCATGCCCCCTCCCTCCTGGTACCTTGGCCATTCCAGCGCCTTCACGTTTTTTGCCCGGAAGCATCTACGCCAAACTTGCCGGCTCGCGGCGCCGTGTTTGCGGAAGCGCGAGGAAAGCCCTCGAGGCGACGACCGTCTTCCCCAGCTAGGAGACGTATGCTATAATGGGCGTGCCATGAGATTGGCATCGGAGGCCAGAAGAAGCGTGTCGGGTGCGCCATGGTTCGGCCGGGGCGCGTTCCGGAGGGCCCGCCCGGCACGACGGATCCCCCTCAGACGAGCCCTTCGCCTGCTGATCGCCTGCTGCGCGCTGCTGGCGTTGCTCCCATCGTGGGCGTGCGCGGCGCAGGTGGTCCTCGTTGTGGCCGACCGCTTGGAGCGCGCCGACCTATGGGAGCATCCGGGACCGAGCCTGGCGCGGCTTCGCCGCGAGGCGGCATCGGGTCTAATCTGCACGCGCTTCATGCTGAGCAGCCTCCCAGAGAGCGCCTATGTCGCTCTGGGCGCCGGCTCGTGGGTGCAGTACGAGGGATCCGTGCGCTGGCGTGGAGGTGGGGATCTGGAGGATGCCGCCGCGTTCTGGGTCGCCACCGGCCGCCCGCTGCCGCGCGGAGCACTCTACTGCCGCGAGCGCGAGCGGCTCTCGCTCTACTCCAACGCGGAGGCGCGCCCGGGGGCTCTGGGCGAGGCCCTCCGCCATGCCGGCAAGCATACGGCCTGCATCGGGAATGCCGACCTGCCGCGCTGGCCGCGCCGGCAACTCCTGGCCTTGCTAATGGACGCGCGCGGCGTGGTCTCGATGGGCGACGTGGGCCCGGGCACCCTGGCGGTGGCTCCCGATCTGCCCGGGGGCGTGTGCGTGGATGTGCCGGCAACCGTGGCCGCCTTCGAACGGGTGGCAAAACGCGCCGATGTGGTGGCCATTGAGTTTGGCGATACTTCTCGACTGGCGGCCTGCCAGGACGAGATGCTGCCTGAAGCGGCCGCGGCGGCACGCGCTGCGGCGCTCGCTCGCCTGGACGCGCTGGTGGGTGCCTTGCGCGCGCGCATCGATCCGGAGGAAACCCTCTTCATCCTCCTCTCGCCCGCGCCGCCGGTGGCGCCCTCGGTGACGGAGCAGGTGCTGACACCGCTCTTTGTCGCCGGGCGCGGATGGGGGCCCGGTCTCCTGCGCTCCTCGACGACACGCCGGCCGGGGTTGGTGGCCAATGCCGATCTCCCCGTCACGCTGGCGGCCCTGCTGGGCGCCGGTGCGCTGCCAGGGGCTACCGGGGCTCCGCTCTCGGTGGTGGCCGAACCGGATCCGGGCGCCTACCTCCAGTGGATGGACGAGCGCACGCGCCGCGTGGCGCGCCTGCGCTTCCGCGTCTTTCGGTCGTGGGCGGTTCTTATGGGCCCCGCGGTCTTTCTTGGCCCGCTGCTGCTGGGCCTGCGGGCCATGCGGCGGCGCGCGCCGACCTGGGTCGAGGCGGCAGCGCGGGGCATCCAGATCGGCGCGCTCTCGCTACCAGCGGGCGCCCTGCTGGTAGCGGGTTTCGCGGCGGATACGCTGGGGGAATACCTGTTGGGCCTGGCGGCCGGTGTGGGCGTGGTGGCCGCCAGCGCGGGAGCGTTGGGGCGCGTGGTGCCTCGAGTGCGCCCGCCGGCCTGGATCGCGGCGTTGACGCTCTGCGTCTTAATCGCTGACATCACGCAGGGATCCTGGCGGATCCTGGGAGGCATGGTGAGCTACGCGCTGACCGAGGGGGCGCGGTTCTACGGAATTGGCAACGAGATGTTTGGGATCGCCCTGGGCCTGGCGCTCGTAGGGGCGGCCACGCTGCAGCCTTTGCTGGGCTCACGCGCGCCTGCCGTGGCGGCGCTTCTGGGAGCCGTTCTCACCGTGACGTTCGGCTACTCGGGCCTGGGCGCGAACTTTGGGGGCGGGCTCGCCGCTGCGTTTACTTTTGCGGTTGCCGCCGGCGTGATGGCCGGCTGGCGTGGTGCGCGGGCGATCGCCGCGCCGGCGCTCGGGTTGGTGGCCGCGGCGGCCGCTATCGTCTGCCTGGACCTGCTTCGCCCTTCCGAGGCGATGTCGCATGTCGGCCGCGCTGCCCTGCAAGCGCAGGTCGGTGGGGTGCCCTGGCTTACGGCGCTCGTCGCGCGCAAGGCACACATGAATGAGGTGCTCATGGGGCGGACTTCGGCGACGCGCCTCTTCTTCATGGCGTTACCGGTGCTGCTGGCCGTGAGCCAACGCCCACCGACGCCGGTGCGTGCCGTGGCAACGCAGCTGCGCCCGCTGCTTCTGGCCGGATTGACGGGAAGCGTGGCGGCGTTTCTGCTGAACGATTCCGGGATCATCGCCGGCGGTTTGATGTTGGCGTTTGTGACGGTGGGGGCCGGCTACCTGGCGCTTTGTGACGAGCCGGCACCGGAAGGGAAGAGCTCCGCTTGCGCGTCCTTGCGGTAGATTACGGCACGAAGCGCGTTGGCCTTGCGCTGAGTGACCTGCTGGAGATCACGGCCAATCCGCTCACCGTTCTGCCCCGGAAGCGCGGCGACCGGGAGGTTATCGAGGCGATTGCCCGAATCGTGGAAGAAGAAGCAGTGGAGGAGGTCGTCGTCGGCCTCCCGGTGAATATGGATGGCTCGCACGGGCCTGCGGCCGCCGCGGCGGAGGCGTTCGCGGCGAAGCTGGCGGCCTGCCTGAAGGTGCCCGTCTTTACTCATGATGAGCGGTTGACTTCGGAAGAGGCAGAGGGTATCCTCATAAGCGAGGGCGTGCAGCGTTCGCGACGCCGTGGCCGGGTCGATCCAATCGCCGCGGCGCTCATTTTGAGGAGCTACCTAGGCTCGCCCGAACGTCTCGCCCGGCAGCGAAGCGACAAGCGTGGGGAGGAGGGGGCCTGAGCGCCCGGAATCCCAGCGCGCGCATCGGAAGGCGCTCTCCCCCCGCGGGTAGGAGATAGAATGTCCGAAGAGAGACAAGAGAGCGAAGCCCAGTCTCCATCGCCGGAACCGATCCCATCCGGGCCGCGGGCAGAGACGGAGGCGGATTCGCCGCCGCCAAGCCGTCAGCCCGTCTGGCGCCGGCTCGTGGTCGCCTTCGCCCTGCTCGCCGCCCTTGCTGGCGCCGGCTACTTCGGCGTCTGGACGCTGATGCCGGTCTCCACGGACGACAAGGTTGTGATCGTCGAGATCCCCCGAAAGTGGGGCGCGCGCCGCATCGCCGAGCGCTTGCACGACCGGGGGCTGATCCGGAACCAGACGGCGTTTCTCCTAGCCGGGCGCCTGTT
>DUUU01000016.1 GCA_012841485.1 Armatimonadota bacterium | reverse complement strand
GAAGCGAGCTCAGCACAATGCCGTTGCCCGCGTCATCCAGCAGAGCGAGCGCGAAGCTGAGATGGCCGCCGATGTCATCGAAGGCGTCGAAGCGCAGCATCCCCATATGCTGCACGCACCCTGTCATGCGGCCGTCTAGCCGCTGGCAGGTGTTCGCTACCTCATCAGTACGCTCGACCGCGGCGACCACGCGGTCGAGGTGCGCGTGCAGCAGTTGCTCCAGGTTCTCGCCATCCGACGCGGTCACCAAGCGACGAAAGCTTCGTGACAGGCGGCTGACACGCGCCACCAGCCAGACATTCACCCCCGCCAGCACCAGGATCACCGCCGCGGCAGCCGCCAAGACGGCATCCGCGTTCCCTACCACCAACGACTCGGCCGGCACTCTCAGCTCCTCTCCCATCTCCTATCGGGCCGCGTAGCCGGGTGCGTGCTCTGCGCGCATCCGCATACTACCTAACCTTCGACTTACACACGTGCTTTCCTGGCGAGGGATTGCCCGCCTGACGCCATCAAGTTAGAGTTCTTGCCGGGCGAGGCGAAGCCGCGCCCCGAGAGATGGGGGTTCTGAGGGCAAGGGGAACGGCCGGCGGATGCCCAGACGCGAGCACATGCCGCCAGGCAATCGGAATCCTCTCGGGGAAGCGCCTCCCGGCTGGTGTTATCGCAGGCGCGCTAGCAGCACCTGGCTGGAAGGGCAAGCGGCAAACGATCCGTTGCGGGCCTGACAGGCGGCTCCTTCCATCGCGCTCGCTCTGCTTCTTAGCCCAGGTGGCGCGATAGCCAGTCGCGCAACGTCGCGAAGAAGTCGTCGCGGACGTGGCGCTCTGCCCAAGGGCGATGCCCGCACCGCTCCCACTCTCGGTACTCTAGGTTGGGCAGGAAGGGGAGCAGGCTGTCGCGGATCCTCTGCCCCGGGTGGGGGTCGTAGGTGCCGTGGAGCATCAGCACCGGCGACCGGATGGCCGCGAACGCCGCAGGATAGACGCCCGCCTCCTGCAGGCGGATCATGTCGTTCCACGTCTCGGTGTGCGCACGCAAGTCGAACGGTGGGTGTGGCTCCGTGTCTGGTTCGGGGGGAAGGGGGGCATAGTTATACAGCGAGTGCGTTAGCTCATAGCGCCTTGCCATTCGCGCCAGCGGGTCGGAGATCTCCTCCGGGATGCGCTCCAGGCGCCGGCGCAGCTCCGGGGAGGTGCGTGCTTCCAGCGTGGCCCCGATCTGGGCGCGCGCCTCCGGATCGAAGGTGCCACAACCCACGAGGGCGAGGGGACCGGCGCTCTCCGGGTGGGCTGCCGCGTAGGCGAGCGCCAGCATCGCTCCCCACGACTCTCCGACCAGCGCCGGCCGGGCCAAGCCGCAGGAGAGGACCACTTCATGGAGGTCGGCGACATGCCGGGCGACGGTGAGCGGCTCCTCCCCGCTGCCGCGCTGCCAGGGCTCCAGCACGCGGAAGGCGCCGGCCAATCCGCGCGCAAGCGGCGCCGCGCTGCCAGGGGCCGCCGGCCCCCCGTGCAGGACGATCACCGTTGGCCCCTCGTTGCTGTGGACGCGCACCCGAATCTGCTCTCCCACTGTGACACCTCCCGTCGAACCATCGAGACGTTGCCCCCCGGACCTCCATCCGGTGGAGGCCCGGGACGCCGGCTTCCGGGGCTGGTTTCCCCGTGTTACATGCGCTCTCCCAGAAAGAAAGCGTGGCGGCTCACTTCTGGCTCGGGTGCTTCTCGAAGAAGTCCTCCTTTGGCTGGAGGAACTTGAACGTGTGCCCGGCTGGCACGAAGGCGGAGAGCGGCTCGAAGATGCGCTCCCAGCTCCAGAACTCCTCGCCCACGCCGAGATACTCGCGCACCTTCTCCGTTCCCTCCGGGGCGACGGGGTGCATCAGCACCGTGGCCGCGCGCACCATGTGGAAGGAGTCGACCAGGGCCAGGCGGCGCACCTCGGGGTCGCACTCCTCTTTGTAGGGGTTGGCCTTCGTCCAGCGCTGGTTGTTCTCGCGGATCAGCTCGGCCACGATCTCAATCGCGCGGTGGAACTCGTGCCTAACCATCGCCTCTTCGTAGTCGAGGATCGCAGTTTCAGTGCGCTCGACGACGTCGGGGCTCACGGTGCCTTCGGGGAGCCTGCCCTCGAAGTACTTCTGTGTGGTGTAGAAGCAGGAGCGCACCGCGCGGTTGAAGGCGTTGCTCAGCAGGTTGGCCTCCTTCAGCACGGGGTCTGCCTCGCGCGGATCCGCCTTCGGGTTGAGCGGCTTGGGGCGGAAGCTGACGCTCCGCTCGCCGAGGCCGAGGCTGAGGAAGTGCGCCCGAAGCTGATCCACGGTGTAGTAGTCAAGCAGATCCTTGGCCAGCGGGGGCTTGACGGCACCGCTGCTGCTTGCCTTCTTATCCAGGAAAAGGATGTGCCGGTTGGCGACGATGCGCGTCAGCCGGAGCTCGCCCTCGGGGGGATCCACGGTCGGGCGGCCCTCCTGCATTCCGAGGAAGATCGCCATTTGTGCCAAGCCGTAGAAATAGACGTTATCCTCGCCGATGAACTGGTAGACCGTGGCGTCTCGGGTGGCCCACCACTCTTTCCAGTGGGATGCGGGCTGGCCCTGCTGCTCCAGGCAGGTGGCCGTGAAGGAGATCGGCGCCCAGAGCGACTCGGGCCAAACCCAGAAGGTGAGGCCCTCTAGCCCCTCGATCTCCGGCGCGGGCACGCCCCACTCCAGGTTGCCCGTCAGCCGGAAGGGTACGAGCGTCTTCCCCACGCGATAGCGGATGCCATTCTCGCCCAGGATCGGGCGCGCCCGCTCCATCTCCTCCAGCCGCTCGAAGACGAGTTGCACGGACTGTGCCTGGCCCTCACGCAGCGTGTGCGGAGGCAGCTTGGGGCGCACGGCCTCCAGGGCT
>DUUU01000190.1 GCA_012841485.1 Armatimonadota bacterium | reverse complement strand
CTTGGCCAATCCAGGTCGTGCCGCTGTGGAAGGGGCCGCGGCCCGTGTTGCCCAGGGCGGTGTTGTGGGCGCAGTTCATGCCGTAGGAGACGTTCAGGCGCTGAGACGCCGGGATGCTCGCATCCTGCACGGTGAAGGCGCTATCGCTGGGGCAGCGCCAGATGTCGTCGTTCTTCATGTAGGGCAGCAGCAACTCGTACCAGTAGCGCCGGTTCTGGTAGATGCGGCCCTGAGTGGTTGCGTTGAGGAACCAGTAGGGCATTACCTGGTCGTAGTCCTGCAGGTACATGGAGTTGGCCGTGCCGATCTGCTTGAGGTTCGACTGGCACGCCGATTTGCGGGCGTTCTCGCGAGCGCGCGCGAAGACAGGGAAGAGGATGGCCGCTAGGATGGCGATGATCGCTATGACAACCAGCAGCTCGATGAGGGTAAACCCTCGGCGTTGTGACAACATCTCCATATCCTTCCTGCGGGGAGAATCCGCTGTGTGCCACCTTGCATCAAGCACTGCAAAACTACCTCTGGGGCGTCGCGCTCACCTGGACCTCCCGCACGAGGATCGTCTTGCGCGGTTGACCCTCCTCGTTGGGACAGTCGAACTGGTCATCAGTGATCAGGAAGCGGTCGGTCCCGACCGCGATGAGCCCCATGTAGCCACTCGTGCGCGTCTGCTTCTTCTCTTCCGCGATCACTGTGTTCAAGCCTTCCCACTTCGTGCCGTCGCGTGTGAAGAGCAGGTGGACCCCGGGCCGGCCGAACGAGAGCACGGTAACCCCGTTCTCGAGGGAGAGGATGCGGGGGAGCACGCCGAACGGGTGCATGGGAGCCGGCTCACTCCATGTGCGCCCACGGGATTGTGCCGCGTAGAGGGGGCCACTCTTGGCGCACTCGGTGCGCAGCGCGGCGAGGAGAACGCCATCCCTCCGTAGCGTGACGTAGGGCTCGGAAAACCCGGCGAGGGGATGGTGGTCGTCGCACGCGACTATGCCATGAAACCGCCACGTGCGGCCCTCGTCCGTGGTGCGTAGGCAGTACGACTTCCACTTGGGACGAACGGTGCGGTCGGGGTTGAGACGGAAGTTGTAGAAGACGGCCAGCGCCGAGTTATCAGGCAGGGCGACGAGTTGCATCAGCATCTGCCAGCGAACAACGGCGTGGTCGTTGCCTGGCGGATCGTAGCACAGCACGCCGCCGTCCGGATCATCGAGAGTGGCCGGCAGGTGCTCCCCTGTTTCGCTGCCAGGGGCGCGACGCCACACGTGCCACTGCCCCGGGCCGGGGGGCATCTGCCGCGGATCGCGCATCAGGTACACGCCGTGGTAGCCGTGATCGGGCTGCCCGGCGGGGGAGGGAAGCTGGACCCGGGGGATGTCTTGCGCGGGCGGTGATTGCAGCCGGATCGCCGTTCCATTGGCGAGGCGGCACCCTCCATCGCTGCCACCTGCTCGCGCTGGCTGCCACGTCCGGCCGCCCTCATCGGAGTCGTAGCGGCCAGGCGGGTAGTGCTTGCGTACCGTGTTCAGCGACGCGCTATCGAGGGTCTGGCTGAAGGAGACGCGCAGCCGGCCGGAATCCAGGCGCGTGATCGAGGGGAACTGCCAGCCCCCCCAGGGGTGCTTCTCTTCCTCGCTCTGAGCGACCACTACTTTGGGACCGAGCGTGACCACGAGCGGGTTCTCCTTCCGCGCGGCGCACGCGCTCCAGTCGCCTCTCGCCAGGAGCATCGTGAGGGCAGCCAGGACCGGGATGGACCAGCGCTCTCTCCTAGTCATCGAACACTCCCTGGCGGGCGGGCGAAGCAACGACGTTCGAAGCGACGTCGTGCCGTGCCTCCGTGCTCTCTTCCGGAGAAGAGGTCTGCACCAGACCTCGATGCACATACCGATCGAGGTGTCTCTCGAGCACCCGCTGCGCCCGCGGCAGATCTCCAGCGCGGATGGCCTCTGCGATCTCGCGGTGTTCCTCGACCGTCTGACGGGCCATCTCTGCATCCACGAAGAGGTGGGCGCGCGGGTCACGAAAGAATTCCTGAATCACCTCCCCGAACTGTTCCAGTAAGCTGTTGTTGGCAGCGGCGAGCAAGGCGCGATGGAACGCCATGTCGCCATCGACCGGCGAGCCGTCGCCATCGATCTCCGCCTCCATGAGGTGGTTGGCGGCCTCCATGCGGCGGAAATGATCGGGAGAGGCGTGCGCTACCGCCAGGGGAAGCACGCTGACCTCCAGGACGCGCCGCGCCACGAACACCTCGCTAAAAACCGCAGAGGTGCGGACCATCAGAAATCGGGAGACTTCGGCCAGGATGCCGAAATCAACGGGTTGCAGTACCGCGCCTCGACGCGGGCTGCGCGCGACCGCGCCGATCACCTCGAGGACCTTGAGCGCCTCGCGTACGGTGCCGCGGCTGACTCCCAGGCCGGCGGCTAGGTCACGTTCGGTAGGCAACCGATCGCCAGGCTTGAGACCCTGCGCGAGGATATGCTGGCGCAGGCGAGCCAGTACCTCCGTGCTCAACGATCTCCTGGAGATTGCGCACAGCACCCGTCTGGATCCTTTCCCAGGCGCACATTGGCCAGACCAAAGGCTTGTCCAGAGAGCTCGCCCGGATGCCAAAGCCGCCAGGCGGTTGCCCCCATCCCCAAGACCAACGTGCGCACTGAATGGATTATTGGTCCAACGATTGCCGTTGCCGAATAGTAGCACGCCAGCGTGTCCCTGTCAAGGGGGTATACAGGAATCCGAGGGAGATTCTCATGGTTGCTGCTCAGCCGCTTTTTCCATGCTCATTGGCATTAGAGAGGCACCTTGATCAGGATGCAGCAGGTCCGCCTGCCGCCCCTAGCAGATAGGGGTCAGTACCATGCATCACATAGCAGGCCACTATTGCGGCGAGGATGCGCCGCTGGGATTCCGAGATAAGGAGAGTGCCGCGCACGCGCGGAGCTCGAAGCTCCGCGCTGCTTGTGAGCGAAGCCCTGCCGGGCTGGGTTGGGGATACCCCCAGACGTTGCAAAACGGCGGTGGCTGGGAGGGGAAGCCCTGAAAGGGCTTTGCCGGAAAGCAGCGCGGTGCTTTTAGCGCCGCGCGCCGGGTTGCGCGCTGCATCCGAGGCTTCGGATTCCTTAT
>DUUU01000189.1 GCA_012841485.1 Armatimonadota bacterium | reverse complement strand
GGGGCGAGGCACCGCGGGTCTTTCCCCGACGGTTGCTCCCGCGGATGCTTCGCCCCTACATTCTCATCGAGCCGGCGTTACGGCACCGTGAAGGTACCCCCCGGGAAGCCAAAGCCGCCGCTGCTCTGCTGCTGCTTCATGAACTCATCGATCCAGGCCTTCTCCTTCGCGGCGAGTTCCTTCTGCCCCATCTCCGTGAAGGTGCTCTGCAGCATCATATGCGTGAAGTAATGCTGCTGCGAGGTGGTATCAGACGCCATGTCGGAAGCGAGCTTATAGCTCTCAAGCGCGGCCTCCGTCTTCTTCAGCTTCTTCTGGGCATCGCCCAGGGCCATGCTGATCTCGGGGGATGGCCGGGCTTGTGACGCCTGCCCAAACGCTTCCGCTGCCTTGGCGGTCTTCTCATCCTGCGAGTAGAGCATACCGACCGTGTAGTAGATCGCAGCGCGGGTATCCGGCGCGTAAACCTTCTCCAACGCCTTCTCGAACATCGCGATCGCCTTCTCGCGGTTCTTCTTCTGCTCCGCGTCGTCCTTCGCCTCGGCCGTCATCTGCCGGTAGGCAAGGAGAACCGGATCCTCGATCACGATCTTCGCCGCCTTCTTCAGGTTCTCAACATAGTTGTCCCAGTGCTTGCTGGGGCTGTAGCGGCGGTCTTCCACCTTCACGATATGGTAGCCGGTGCTCGTCTTGACCAGTCCGCTGACCTGGCCCGGCTTCGTCTCCAGCACCGCCTGTTCCAGCTCCGGATACTGATAGAAGCCACCCTTGGCCAGCCAGTCCAGATCGCCACCCCGCGCCTTGGTAGCCTCATCCTCGGACTTCTCCTTAGCCAGCTTGACGAAATCCACGCCGGCCTTGAGCTGGTCAAGGATCGCCTGGGCTGCCTGCTTCGCCTTCGCGTCAGAGCGATTCTCCGTCTTGACGAGGATGTGGCGGACGCGGAACTCCATCTCCTCCGGCTTCGCCTTATCCAGCGGGAGCGAGCTCGCCTGGTTCCGGATCTTCCGCTCCAGGTTCTCGATGAGGATCTGCTCGCGCGTCGCCTTCACCCAGTCGGGGCTGACCTCCTTGCGGATCTTCTTGCGCAGCTCCGCCTCATCCTTGACCTTCATCCGCTTCTTCAGGTACTTCTCCTTGAAGGCTTCATCGGTCTTGTAGTAGCTCTTCTGCTGCTGGATGATAGACTCTACCGCCTGATCGATCCGCTCCGCCAGCTGCTGGCGCCCCACCTTGTTCCTCTCGCGGCGCGCGGCGTCCAGCTTCAGGATGCGATCAACCTCCTGGTCGAGAAGCATGTTGCGGACCGCCAGCTCCTGGGTGGGGCCGCTCATAAAGGAGTAGGGCGATTCGAGCATCTGGCGGACCATCGCCTCGAATGGCTCGCGCTCGATCACCTTCTTATTGACTTTAGCGACGTCTCCGCTGCCGTGCGTCTCGGTGCGCATATTGGGCACCGAAACGAGCCCGAAGCCGAGGACCAGGACAACACCCAGGCCGATGAAGATCCAACGGGTCAGGTTCTGAAGACGATTGCGAAGGACCGTCAACGAGGTGATGGACGAAGTGGCCGATACGGGGCGGCGCTCGCGCTTCTTGCTGACGGTGGTCGGCTCGGCCGACTTCTTCTTTGGGTTTGGACCAACACGGTTACTATTCGCCATACCGAATGCTTGCCTTTCCCCGCACGGTCAGCCAGCACAACCGCTGGCAGGCAACGGGGCATCTCGGGTTCGGCCGGCGGCAAGTCTGGCGCGCTCGTCCGGCGCCCCGCCACCGTGCTCGAAATCTGGAAGCCCCCTCATTCCCGACCGTGAGTGGTATTCGAGATTCAGGATGCGCACCTGGCAAACAATAGGCCAGAATCAGCGCCGGGCATCAGTTACCCACAAGCATTATGATACTGGTACCACCTTGCTTTTGTCAAGGCGAGCACCGCGCAGCCTGGGATTCCGAGACGACGCGGACCCGGACGATTGCCCGCGCTCTCCCGGGGATTTCCAACCCCGAGATCGGGATCCGGCCACGGACGCATGGATACCCATCAGAATGGGTAAACTAACGTGCGCGAAGCAGGCGCACGGCCTCTCTGGCGGAGGTAGGACCGCTTTCTTGACAGGGGCGTCCGGGGTGTACTAGAGTGAAGTCAAACCAACGGACGCGAGAGACGCGAGCGGCGACAACAGGCGTGATCTATCGCGTGGAGCGGTGGTCTATGAGTGTCACGGGAAGGCGCTGGACCGATCCAGTTGAGCGCCACCGCCCCCGAGTTGGGCCGTGCCGCAACGACGCTGGGGTTCCAGCCAGCCGTTGCCACGGTGTGCGTATGCAGCGCTGCCGCGAGTGCCGGGCCCCAGGGCCCGCGGCCACCGGCCGCGCATTGTGAGAGGAGTTGAAACATGCCCCTCGTAGGATCGAAAGCCCCAGAGTTCGAGCTGCCGGTATTTGACCCGAACGACCCGACGAACACGGCAAAGACGATCAAGCTCTCGGACTATCAGGGAATATGGTTGGTCTTTTTCTGGTACCCGCTGGATTTCACCTTCGTCTGCCCGACGGAGATCACCGCGATGAGCGACCGCCTGGACGAGTTCCAGGAGATCGGTGCCGAGGTGTTGGGCGCCAGCACCGATAGCATTTACAGCCACAAGGCCTGGGCAAGCACGCCGCGCGATAAGAACGGAATCGCCGGGCTGCGCTATCCTATCGCCGCCGACATGACTCACTCCGTCGCGCGCGACTACGGCGTCCTGCTCGAAGAGGAGGGAGTAGCCCTCCGCGGGCTCTTCATCATCGACCCGGAAGGCGTGCTTCAGTTCAGCACCATCCACTCGCTCAACGTTGGCCGGAGCGTGGATGAGGTCCTGCGGGTGCTCCAGGCATTGCAGACGGGCGGGCTCTGCCCTGCGGATTGGCGCCCTGGCCAGAAGACGTTGGGGGGATAAGCGCATGCGCATCGGGACGGCGTTGCCCCCTTTGGACGGGGCGACCGAATGGGTGAATAGCGGCCCGGCGAGATCCCCGGATCTCATCGGACGCCCGCTCCTGGTTCACTTCTGGGCGCTGAGTTGCCATAGCTGCCACGAGATGATGCCGACGGTCGTCGCCTGGCACCAACGCTACGCGCCACGCGGCCTCCAGGTGATCAGCGTGCACCAGGCACGCTCCGAGGCGGATACAGACGTTGCCGCGGTGAAGCAGGCCGTCGCGAAGTGTGGCGTCACCCATCCGGTGGCAATCGATAACGACTTCCGCATCGTCGATGCCTGGGAGAACAAGTTCGTACCGTCGTTCTACCTCTTCAACACAGACGGCAAGCTCGTCCATTTCCAAGCGGGCGACCGCGGGCAGAAGATGATCGAGCAGGCAATCGAGCGTGTTCTTGGGGCAGCAGCCGCCGCGGATGCGTGATCGGAGAACAGGGAGTCGCG
>DUUU01000188.1 GCA_012841485.1 Armatimonadota bacterium | reverse complement strand
GGCTATGGGCTCGCGGTCGTCGATATCTCTACGGGGGAGTTTCTGGTGACGCAGCTCGCGGAGGAGACCGCGGAGGCGGATCTGATGGAGGAGTTGCAGCGCCTCGCGCCGGCGGAGGTGCTGGTGCCCTCCGAGGCGGAGGGACTGGCTGGCGCCATCCGCAAATCGCTGCAGCTGAACGTCACTCCGCGCGAGAAATCCGCGTTTGCCGAGGCCACGGCACGCGAGCGCCTGATGAAGCACTTCGGCGTCGCCTCACTGCGCGGTTTCGGGTGCGAAGACCTCCCCCTCGCAATCGAGGCGGCCGACGCGGCCCTGGAGTACCTGCGCGAAACGCATATCGCTTCCCTGGGGCACCTGAAGTCGATCGGCACCTACTCGGCACACCAGTACATGGCGCTCGACGCCGCCACCCGGCGCAACCTGGAACTGAACCTCTCCCTGGGCGAAGGAACCAAGACAAAGAGCCTGCTGGGCGTGCTCGACGCGACTCTCACCCCGATGGGCGCGCGCCTCTTGCGCCGCTGGCTGGAGCAGCCCCTCCTTCGCGCCAGTGAGATCCGGGCGCGCCAGGAGGTGGTGGCGGAACTGCATGATCACCTGTTGATGCGCGAGGAGCTGCGCGCGGCCCTGCGCAAGGTGGGCGATCTGGAGCGCCTCATCGCGCGTATCGCTACCGGAACCGCCAACGCGCGCGATCTCCTCTCGCTGCGCGCCTCACTGGAGCAGGTGCCCGTCGCACAGGCGGCGCTGGCGACTGCCGAGGCAGAGCCAACGCGCCTCCTCCGGGAGGGGCTTCGCCCGCTTCCGGAGGTGACCGAGCTGATCGCCCGTGCCATCCGTGAGGATGCGCCGCTCACCCTTCGCGAGGGCGGACTCATTCAAGAAGGCTTCGATGAGGAGCTCGACCAGCTCCGCCACAGCAGCGCCGAGGGCAAGGCATGGATTGCGGGCCTGGAAGCAAGCGAGCGCGAGCGCACCGGCGTCAAGAGCCTGAAGGTGGGCTACAACGCCGTCTTTGGCTACTATATCGAGGTGAGCAAGCCGAACCTGCAGTTCGTGCCGGACAACTACATCCGCAAGCAGACCATGGCAAACGCGGAGCGCTTCATCACCCCGGAGCTGAAGGAGTATGAGGCGGCGGTACTGGGAGCCGAGGAGAAGGTGGTCCAACTGGAGCACCGCCTCTTCCAGCAGGTGCGCGAGAAGGTGGCATCGCGCGCCGAGGGCGTGCTGGCGTGCGCGCGCATCCTCGCCCAACTCGATGTGCTCGCCGGCCTCGCTCAGGTCGCCTCTGAACGCTACTACGTCCGCCCCGAGGTGGACGACGGCGATCTGATCCAGATCACCAACGGCCGGCATCCCGTGGTGGAGAAGTACCAGGCCGATGAGCGCTTCGTGCCCAACGACGTCTTCCTCAACACGAGCGACCATCGCCTCCTGATCATCACCGGCCCCAACATGTCTGGGAAGTCCACCTTCCTCCGGCAGGTGGCCCTGATCACGCTCATGGCGCAAATCGGCTCGTATGTGCCCGCGGATTCCGCCCGGATCGGGATCGTCGACCGGATCTTCACCCGCGTCGGCGCCCAGGATGACCTCGCGTCCGGGCAGTCCACCTTCATGGTGGAGATGAACGAGACTGCGAACATTCTCAACAACGCCACCGAGCGCTCGCTCCTCATTCTGGATGAAATCGGCCGGGGCACCAGCACCTACGACGGTCTGGCCATCGCGTGGGCGGTGGCCGAGTACATCAACGCCATCGGATGCAAGACGCTCTTCGCCACGCATTACCATCATCTGAACGAGCTAGAGAAGAGCCTGGAGGGCGTGCGCAACTACCGGATTGCCGTCAAGGAGGAGGGCGACCGCATCGTCTGGCTGCGCAAGATCATGCCGGGAGGAACCGACCGCTCTTACGGCATCGAAGTGGCGCGCCTGGCAGGCCTGCCCGCGCCGGTGATCACGCGCGCGCGCGAGGTTCTGACGGCCCTCGAGCAGAATGGCGCCAGCGCGACTGGGATTCCAAGCGACCAGGCCGTCATCCCCACGCACGCCGAATCGCTCCAGCTCAAGCTGTTTGATATCGCCGAGCATCCCGTCGTTGAGGAGCTGCGCCAGCTCGATATCACGACAATGACCCCGGTCGAGGCGCTGACCACGCTCTATAATCTGCAGAAGCAGGCGACACGCGAGTAGGCTCCGGGACATGGGAGGCCATGGCCCAGGGGAGAACCAACCGGTCGGAGCGAACGCTTCGCGGAGCGCGGATCCTATTCTGAGGCGCGTTCACCCGGCACACCCGGCTGGGGTCTCGCCACGAGGGATCCGGCCGATATGGTATAATAGTGCTGAGGAGTATTAGGGAGAGCCGCATGCGCCGCGTTGATCCGCTGCTGCTGGCCATCGTGATCGCCGGGTTGGGCCTGCGCCTCATCGGCATCGGATGGGGACTGCCCAACATCGATCGCTACCATTCCTATCACCCTGACGAGGCCCTGCAGGTCGGGGCCACGCTCCGGGTAGACCCCCTGGGTGGAGACTTCGATCCGGGCTTCTACAACTATGGCTCGTTGAGCTTCTTCCTTACCCGCCTTGCCTGGGAGTTCTCTGAGGGGATCTTGCCGACACGCCGCGAGCCCTGGGCGCTCTCGGCACGGATCCACCTGGTCGGCCGGCTCTGGACCGTCTGTTTTGGCACTCTCACGCTGCTCCTGGTGTTCGATATCGGCCGGCGTTTGATCCAGAACGACCGGCGGCTCTCTCGGTTCACGCCGCCTGCGGAGACAGGCGAGGCGAGCAGCGAACCACCCCTGCCCGAGGGGGGAGTCCTCCGGCGCGCCGCCTACAGCGTGCTGCTCACCGCGGCGGGCCGGGGCGCTGCGTCGGAGACAAGAGCCTCTTACTGGCGATCCGCGCTCGGGGCGCGCGTTGCCGGCCTCTGCGCGGCGGGTCTGCTGGCGATGGCCCCGGCGCATGTGGCGCATTCGCACTACTTCACCGTCGATATCGCCGCCGCGTTCTGGGCCACGGCGGCCGTCGCCGTGGGGCTGCGCCTCCTGGAGGCCCCTCGAGTCAGCTATGCCGCCCTGGGAGGGCTCTGCGCCGGCCTCGCGGCAGCCACGAAGTACAACACGGGTCTGGTGCTTCTCGCGCCGCTCATGGCGCTGGCGCTCTCCTATCGCGGCCGGCTGGGACAGCAGAGGCCCCTCCCTGCGGATGGCGCGGAGAGCGCGTGCCCGTCTCTACCCAAGCTCGCGCCCTTTGGACGCGGTTTCTTGGTGCCGGCACTTGCGTGCGTGGGGACGAGCGCCGTGGCGTTTCTGGCGGGGTGCCCCGGCATCGTGCTCAACACGCCTGCCTTTCTGCGCGATTTCCTCTTCGAGGCGCAGCACGTGCGGACCGGTCACGGGCTGCTTTTTGTGAAGACTTTGCCTGCCTGGATCTACCATATCACCACGTCGCTCCGGTTCGGGCTTGGCCTGCCACTTCTGGCGGTCGTGCTCCTGGGAGTCGCGCAGGCAGCGCGGCGGCGCTCGCCGGCCGATGTGGTCGTGGCGGCATGGGTACTTCCCTATTACCTGCTGATCGGCATCGCCCAGGTCAAGTTTCTGCGCTACACCCTCCCGCTGCTGCCGATGCTCGCTGCCTGGGCGGGCGTCCTCTGCGCCGACTGGCTCCTCAACACCAAGCGGTCGCGCTGGCGTGCCCTAGCCACCTCGGCCCTTGTCGGTATCGGCTTCTGGACGCTGGGCGCAGCGGTCTCCTACGATCTCTTCTTCGCTTCGCCAGACCCGCGTGACCGCGCCGCGCGCGCGATCCGGTCGGCCGTCACGCCCGGCGCAACCGTCGCCCTGACTACCGAGCCATGGTTTTACACCCCTCCGCTTGTGCCCTGGAACGGTGGCCCCCAAACACGGACGGAGTTCGAAGCGGCGCGCGACTCCTGGCCCTACCAATTCCTCGTCGGGGGCTGGAACGCGCAGCGGCTGGCGCGCGAGCGCCCGGAATGCTTCATCGCCAGCAACCTGGAAGAGCAGATTCGCGATGGGTTACGCCTCGGGCTCCCCGAGGCGGTACAACTGGTGGCCGCCCTCGAGAGCGAGTATCGCAAGGAGGTCCACGCCCCGGTAGCATCGTGGCCCGGAACGCTCGGCCCCGGTC